>DHFQ01000090.1 GCA_002402325.1 Candidatus Aminicenantes bacterium UBA4820 | reverse complement strand
AACTCCTTGTAGCCAACTATTCCCTGAAAGATATGTGTATGCTTTAATCTTTATCCAGGATACATTGTAATATTGGGTTCTCGATGCGTGTGTGTTTCCCGCTCCACCAAATCCAGGTGTCGTGCAGTCAGTCCCGGAACTTGATCCGAAATCTATTAGCCCAGTTCCATCTGATGCGAGTGAAATCGAACCACAGGTATCTACTATATCAACAGAACCTACATTCCCTGCACTCCCCGTCCTTCCTGTCATAGTTGATGTTCCTGATGTTCCTGTATAATTTCCCCCAATATCAGAATAAACACCGCTGCCATAATCAGCATAAGGGAACGGCATTGTTACTTCTGTTTGTGTGGGATTTTTATCAGTCTTATAGACTCCACCCTGTATCTTTCCATACCTGTTTGAATCAACAAACCTTATGATTTCTCCCGTGTGAGCGTCTACAACACCTTCCCATGTTCCCATTATTCCAGCACGCCTGAATTTTATTTTGTATGCAAGTTTGTAGTCATACATTGTCCCTATTTGTCCATTGTATGTGTTAGCATCCATTCCCTTTGGCGTTACCGGTATTATCCATAAAGACCCTTTATCTAATATCTCATCCTTTGAATTGATTCCATCCCTACCAAGATAACCATTTAAAACATCAATCGCTGTATCGGGTGAAAGCGAAGGTATCGTGTCTATCTTAATAGGAGCTATGTTTAGTGAGGCAATCGCTATGAGATTCCCATTGTTTATCCTGAAAAATATTGAACCATTTTCAACAGGGATTCCATCTACCACCCATTGAAAACGAACAAGATAAAAGGATTCACCAATAGCAATAGTTCCATCAGGATCAGCAACTAATTGATCTTGAGTGACAGGAAAGAGTCCGGGGTATTTATCAAGAAATTCCCTTGCTAACTCCTCTACCTTTTCTCTCGGAATACAGGTTATTGATTCACAATTTGCCCCGAAATCTCTAAATGAAAGATTGTTTGCTGGACCGGGAATAAAGGGTATTGCTCCTCCATCAATCAAGGACGGCACACCTCTTCTTAAATCAATAGTCGCATACCATCCTCCACCATTTTCAAGAAGAAATCTTGAGACACCACTTTTTGAGAAGTAGTCATCTGTTATCGCTCTTGCATCATCGTAAGTTTCCACTACCCTCAACTCAGGCGATATTATCACCATTGAGTCAAGTGTCGTCTTTGCATCCTTTTTGGCAAAAGAAAATGTTAAAAGGGTGATGAGACACAAAAACACTACCACCGTTACCGAAAAAAACTTTCTTTTCTGAGCCATTTTAAGCCCTCCCAACAAAAAATACATCTATTATAAAGCAATGTCTCCATTGCAAATAATATAATGCTACTTTTTTAGTAATTTGTCAAGTCTCAATCTGTTAAATTATATCTTATAAACAATCACTTTCAAGAAAAGAAAAGATTTGCGTTATTAGAAGATTTTTCCTCAAATATTTTAACATCTTCACCCCGAATCGTGGACAAAAATTGGGCTGTTTCTTTGACAAAGGCAGGTTCACATCTTTTCCCCCTGTGTGGAACAGGAGAAAGGTAGGGAGCATCAGTCTCATAAAGAATTTTGTCCTCGGGAATGATCTTTGCTGATTCTTGAATTAAAGATGAATTTTTGAATGTAACTATTCCTGAAAATGAAATAAAGAAACCTTCTTTTAAAAATTCCTCTGCTTCTTTGATTCCATAAGTAAAAGAGTGGATTACGACTTTTGTCCTTACTCCTTTGAGCGTTGAAATGGTATCTAAATAAGAGTCTCTTGAATGAATTATCAAAGGAAGAGATTTTTTTTCTGCAAGTTCTATGTGCCTTTCAAAAGATTTTATCTGCTCCTCCTTTGAAGAAAGAAAATAGTGATAATCAAGCCCTGTTTCACCTATTGCTTTTACTACTTTAAGATTTGTAAATTCTTTTAACTTTTCAAAATTTTCATCGTTTAAAAGTTTTGAATCGTGGGGAGAAAAGGCAAGAGAACAAATAAATCCAAATCTTTTTGCAATTGATACAGATTTTTCCCAATCTGAAGGAGAGGTCCCTATTACACAAAGATTGACAACATTTGCGTCTCTTGCCCTTTTTACAACCTCATCAAGGTCATTATCAAAATCCTCCATAGCAAGATGGCAATGTGTATCAAAAAGCATTCAAGAGATTCTCCACTTCTTTGAAAACTTCATCAACCTTTATTTTCCCCATACAATCAGTGTGTTTACAACTTTCACCTCTGCACTCTTTTGAGACTCCTTCTTTGAAAACAACCCTGTTTCTCTCTCCCCACGGCTTGTTTATTACAGGATTTGTCGCCCCCATTATAGCAATTGTCTTTATTCCGGATAATGCTGACAGGTGCATCAATCCTGTATCGCAGCCGATAAAAATTTTAGATTTCAAAATTATTGCTGAAGTTTCTTTAAGATCTGGTGATTTGAGTAAAATGAAATTGTCTTTTATGGTTTCTTCAAATTCAGCCTCTTCTGGTCCAAGGCAAAAGACAGCCTTCAAGGATAGACCCTCTTCAATTTTTTTTGCAAGTTCAACAAAGTTATTAAGCGGCCATCTTTTGAATTTCTGTTTCTTGCTCGTCCCGGGGAAAAGAATTGCAAAATGGTTCTCTTCAAGGTTTCTTTCTTCAAGAAATTTCTTTGCGAAGTTTTCTGCCTCATCACAAATTGTTGGCTTGAAGAATTTATTTTTTTCAACCTCATGGCCAATATGTCTTAATGCCATTTCATATCTTTCAAAGCGAGAAATTATAAATTGGCAACTTGAAGATACTTTTTCATTGTAAAAGAGATGGGCAAACTCCTTAGAAAATTTTTTATCAAAACCTATTTTTCTTTTCCCTTTTGAAAGAAAAGTTAATAAAGACGATTTAAAAATCCCGTGAAGGTCAAGCACAATTTCATACTCCTCTTTTCTTAATTCCGTTAAAAAATTGTTTAAATTTGAAAAAGAGAGTTCTTTTCTTGGAAATACAAGGGTTTCATCTGCAACGGGATAAATTTCTGTAACAATTCTAAACCTATCTTCTGTAAGAAATGTTAGTTTCTCACATCCATTTTTTAATGCACTTAAAGAAGGCACTGCCCTTAAAATATCACCAAGGGAAGAAAGCCTTATTGCAAGGATATTGCTATATTTCACCTACTTCTTTGCCAGTTCCTTTAGAAGTTCCTTTAAAAATGTATAAGTTCTTTCAACCGATGATATCGAAACCATTTCATCGGGGGAATGGGCATTTTTAATTGTGGGACCTATTGAAATCATATCGATTCCCTCAAACTTCTCGCCAAGGATGCCACATTCAAGACCAGCGTGAATTGCTTTGGCTTCAGGTTCTTTTTTCGTCAATTTTTTGTAAGAATCTTTTGCAATTTTGAGTAAAGTGGAATTAAGGTTTGGAGCCCAACCGTGGTATGTTCCACTGCTTTCTCCTTCTCCTCCTGCAAGAGATGCCAAAACTCTGTTTCTCTCTGCTGCCCACTCCATCTTTGCCGTTATGCTTGACCTTTGTGAAGTAATTATTTTTAGTTTCTTTTCTTCAGTTTCAACTATTGCGAAATTTGTTGATGTTTCAACAAGCCCCTTTATTTCTTTGTCAAACGAAATTACGCCGTGGGGAATACAGAATAAAAGGTCCAAAACTTTTCTTTTTGTTTTATCATTTAAAGAGTCATATTTTGAAGAATTGACTTTCTTCAGGGAAATTTCAACATTTTCATCAATTCCTCTTAACTCATACCTGATCTCTTTCTCAAAGTTTGAAAGAATTTTTCTTACCTTAGATGTCTCCTTTTCTGCAATTGAAATTGTAGCAAAGGCTTCTCTTGGGATGGCATTTCTTTTTGAGCCGCCCCATATTTCAAAAAGGTTATATTCTACTTTTTCTTTTTCCAAAAATCTTAGCACTCTTGCCAGAATCTGATTGGCATTTCCTCTACCTTTATGTATGTCGGAACCAGAATGTCCTCCTCTTAAACCGGTTACCGCAACCGTATAAAAAACAGCGGGGATACACTTTTCTCTTTTTAGACCAAGAGTTATAACTGTATCCGTCCCTCCTGCACAACCAATATAAATTGCTCCCTCCTCTTCTGTATCTAAGTTTATAAGCCTTCTTCCTGTAACAAATCCTTTTTTCAAGGAGTTTGCACCTTTTAATCCCCTTTCTTCATCAATTGTAAAAAGAAGTTCTAAAGGAGGATGTTTCGCCTCCTTATCGTCAAGCAATGCAAGAGCCATTACAACCCCGATACCGTTGTCCGCACCAAGAGTTGTCCCATCTGCCTTTACCCAATCACCTTCAACCTTTAACTTGATTGGGTCTTTTTCAAAATCGTGCTTTACATTGCTATTTTTTTCACAAACCATATCAAGGTGTCCTTGAAGGATTACTGTCTCAGCCTTTTCAAAACCTTTTGTGGCAGGAACCTTTATCACAACATTACCTACTTCATCCTTTTTTGTTTCTAACTTATGGCTTTTACCAATTTCATACACCCATTGTGACGCCCTTTCTTCCATACCGCTCGGTCTTGGAATTTTTGCCAATTCTTCAAAGTAATTCCACACAATTTCAGGTTTTTTTGCCATTTTTTCCTCCATATTCCCAAAGTGGGAATTGTTAGTTTTTTATTATGCCACATTTTTATAAAAAATAAAACTACTGATGAGTTCTTGTCCATAAATCTTCTATTTCATCGTATAAAAGAAGTTGTTCTCCCCCTGTCTCTTCAAGGGCTTTTTGATAAATTGTAACAAAGTCGGGATGCCTCTCTTTTTGAAAATAGATGAGAAAACATTGATGAGCCTTTTGCTCATCTCCATTTTTCAGATAACACTGTGCAAGATAAAAGTAAATGTCATTTATGGTATATGGAGTTCCGCTTAAAAAATGGGAATTATCTTCTCCTTCATAACAATCTCTTGATTTCTCCAGAAGTTTAGTTGCACCCTCAATGTCTTTCATTTCATAAAGCAGTTTGCCTTTGAGATAGGAAAGTGTTTTTTCCTTTTCTATGAAGTTGATTTTTTCCATCTCATCAATTTTTTTCAGGGCTTTATCGTAATCCTTAGTAATTCTAAGAAGTGAGACAATCGCTATTTTGTAGCGAATATTTTGGGGATTGAGTTCAGACGCCTTTTCAAAATATTCAATCGCTTCTTTGTATCTTCCGCCATCCCAACAAGTTTCTCCCAATGCTTCAAAGCCGTCTACCCTTGTGTTATCTATTTCAAGAGCCTTTTTGTAATAGAAAATTTTTGCGGATGTTATGTCGTTGACATCAGGAGGAAGTTTTGGGCAGCAAAATGCCCCATTTTTTAAAATGAAAAGTGAATTGTCATTGTTGACCCTTTGTGCACATAGAACCCTCTTCTTAAATTTCTTTTCCTTGCTCCCATAATCGAGACAACAGGAAACAAAAGAAAGAAGACAAACAAAAAGAACAATTTTTTTTATCATTCATAACCTCTTTTTCAAAAAGTTATTTATACCACACTTGACAATTTGAAAACAATATATATAATAAAATCTTATTTTTGGATAAGGAGTATAAGAATGCAAATTACTCTCTCTTTTCAAAACTTTTTGCTTTTAATAATAGCCCTTGCCGTTGTCATCGCCACATTTTATCTTGTTGCAACTTTAAAGAAGGTAAAGGATTTTATTTCAAAGACTGAAACACTCATCCCGGACGCAAAAGAGGTTTTAAGAAGCTCTAACGATGTTCTTAAAAAGGCAGAATCATTATTAGCAGAGGGAGAGGAGGTCGTCAGCGAATTAAGGGTATCCTCATCAAGGATACGGGGAATTGTTGATGAAACTTCAACTATCGTTGAGGATGTTTTACTCGTTTTGAAACCAGTTTCAATAGTTGCAAACGCCTTTAAAAAAGGTGTAGAGATTGTAACAAACTTTTTTATTAAAAATAAAGAAGAAAAGGAGGATTAGATGAAAAAAGAAACTTCCAATGTAGCAATCGCATTTCTTCTCGGACTTGTATCAGGTGGAGTAGCAGCACTTCTTTTGGCACCCTATTCGGGAAAAGAAACAAGAGAAAAATTGAAGGAAGGTTTTAAAAAGGCTACAGACAAAGCCCTTGAGACCTTTGAGGAGACAAAAGAGGTAACAAAGGCTCATAAGGATGCTCTAAAAACTGCCTTTGAAGAAGGTAAAGAAGCTTACAAAAGGTCTCTTGAAGAGAAAAAGTAAAGGTAAATAACTTTATTTGGGGAAAGGGTTCACCCTTTCCCCAACTTTATGAACCACATCCTTTCAACTTATAATACTTTTAATAAGATTCTTTTGATATAGCATATTCCCTTTATGTTTTTAAGTTTGGAAATTTATTAAATTTAATAATGTTTTTACAATTTTGTTCTGGTGTTATTGTTCAGGAGGAAATATGAAACAAAGGAATGAACAGGATTCATTTGGAAAAGTTCAAATAGATGATAAATATTACTACGGTGTAAATACTTTTAGAGCGATTGAAAATTTTAAAGTCAGTGGAACTAAAATTCCTCTTGAAATTGTAAAAGCACTTGCACTAATTAAGATTGCTTACGCCAGAGTCAATAGTGAAAATAAGCTCATAGACACGAAAAAGGCTTTAAAAATTATTGAAGCGGGGGAAGAAATTTTAAAAGGTAAACTTGATGATCAGTTTCCTCTTGATGTATTTCAAACCGGATCTGGAACATCAACCAATATGAATGTCAACGAAGTGATTGCAAACAGGGCTATCGAACTTCTTGGGGGAAAAAAGGGAGATAAAATCATCATCCATCCAAACGATGATGTAAATAAAGGACAATCTTCAAATGATGTTTTTCCATCTTCAATACAAATCGCACTTTCCATTTTGATAAAAGAAGAATTAATTGAGAACTTGATGAATCTTCAAGTTGCTTTAAAAAAGAAAGAAAGAGAATTCAAAAATGTCATAAAGGCTGGAAGGACTCACATGATGGATGCTTTGCCTGTAACATTGGGGCAGGAATTTTCTGCTTATGCAAACCAGATTAAACATTCAATTGAATCAATTAAATTTTCTGAAAATGAACTTCACAAACTCCCCTTAGGTGGAACAGCGGTCGGAACAGGGTTCGGAACCACCCGTAAAATATCGAGAGATGTTGTAAAATTCATTAAAATCACGACAGGAATAAATTTTTCTCAATGTGAAAACCTCTTTGAGGGTTTAAATTCAAAGGAGAATCTTCTATGTTATAGTTCAGCACTAAAAAGAATCGCAGTTGCCTTGATGAAAATTTCGGAAGATTTAAGACTTATGGCTTCCGGTCCAAAATGTGGGTTATCAGAAATTGAGATACCCTCTTTGCAGGCTGGCTCATCAATTATGGCGGGTAAAGTGAATCCGGTAATTCTTGAAATGACTCAAATGGTTTCTTCGCAGATTATTGGACTTGACTTTAGCAATACAATTGCAGCTATGGGTGGAAGGTTTGAACTAAATGTAATGATGCCTCTTCTTGCCTATAACCTTGTAACAGCAACCAAAATTATCTCAAATGCAGTTAAAATTCTTAATGAAAAATGTATTTCTGGTATAAAGGTCAACGCTGAAAGGTGTAAATTCTATGCTGAATCGACGCCATCAATAGTAACATTTCTACAGCCCTACATCGGTTACGATAAAGCAACATCAATTTATAAGGAGTCTTTGAAGAGAAATGTGTCTATTAGAGAGATAATTTTGAAAGAAAAACTCATCACAGAAAAAGAATTGAATAAAATTCTTAATCCAAAAAAACTTACTAATTTTAACTGATCGCTTCCGATTTTTTCTCAACAAGTTTGTAGATGATGTCCTTTTGAGTAGAATCAAGGTGTTTGCTCGCTTCAAAAAGAATGAAGGAGAGAAGATTTTCAAGAGCCATTGAGAGGATTTGATGCCTTTTATTCTGCGGATAGTCTGCAACATTTGCCATCAAGATAGATGAGGGAAGTTGCCCTCTTGCATCAAAAAGTGGCCCTTCAAGAACCTGTTCATTTAAACTATTTTTTACATCATCAAAAAGATTTTGTCTCTCTTTTAGAGAAATCTTTTCACCAAGCGCATCCCATATCCTGGAGTAGATTTCATTATAAAGGTTTATCACATTTTCAAGTGCTATCGCATCCTCAATCTCTTCCTCGCTTGTTGGAACTGAACTGCCCGGAATGTAAATGTATCTTGCGAGAAGCAAAGCCATTAGAATTCTTAAAGTTTCAAACTCTTCAAAAGGTGAAACATGGATTATTTCTCTTATGTTTCTTTCACCATCGACGAGGTTCATAATCTCTATTTCACCCGCCTCAAACTTCACAGAATTATCCCTGAACTCTTCTGGAACAAGGGTTGGAACGACTTTATCATCGGGGATTAACTCCTTGATCCTCGGAAGTTCATCGAGCCTTCTTATCCCCTCCATTATTATATTAGTTGTTGAGGTTGAAAGTTTTATCTTTTCTTCTTTCAATTCATCAACCTCTTCAAAGTAAAACTTTCCCTCGCTTAAGGAGAAGATTTTATAAATTATCTCAAGAACCTGATTTTTTACTGCCCACCATAACTGTTTGGGCGTCAAAACTCCCATCTGGACAAGTATTTTCCCCTGCCTTTTTCCCGGTTCAACAAGCAAGCCAGATTTCATATTTTGTTCCTGTGTGATTTTTCCGTGCCTAACAAGGAAACTTCCTAAGGATTCATCAGGGTGAGTTGAATTTGCAAAAACAATTTCACCCTTTTCCCAGAATATTTTTCTTATCACCTTTCCATCATCTATAGTCAAAACCCCATTTTTTTTAAGCATTCCAATGAATGTAAGAAGATCGGGGGTTGAGACCGCACTTACTTTTCCTTCAAAGGCATATTCCTTCTTCAATCAGTCCACCGTCAAAGTTTTACTCAAATTTCTTGGAAAGTCCGGGTCAATCCCCTTTTCTACGCTTGAATAGTAAGAAAGAAGTTGCAAAGGAATAACAGAAGTTAAAGAAAAAAGAGGCTCCTCAACATTTCTAAGAACAAAAACCTCATTGCAATTTGCTTTTATTTTCTCATCCTCTTTGCTTATAACGATTGTAAAACCCCCTCTGCAGGAGACTTCATTTATACCGCTTAAGGCAAGAGCAATATCCTCTGGTGAAACCACAAATAGGACAGGATACCCTTCCCTTACAGAGGAAAGGGGACCGTGCTTGAATTCAGTGGATAGCATTCCTTCGCAATGGGTGTAGGTAACCTCTTTAATTTTCAAAGCCCCTTCAAGTGCAATTGGGTAACTAAGCCCATATCCAAGGCAATAAAATTCATTGAAATCTTTAAAGTATTTTACAGAACTCCTGGCAAGGTCGTTGCTTAATTTTATCGTGTCTTTTAAGAGTTCTGGAATTTTTGAAAGAGACTTTGTGTTTCCACCACCCAATTTTAAAGCAAGGTACACAAAAGCAATAAGTTGATTTGTAAATGTTTTTGTGGCTGGAACTGAGATTTCATATCCGCAGGCAAGAGGAAGATAAACTTCGCTTTCCTTCATCAATGTTGAACCAAGCACATTGACAAGCCCAAGTATTCCCATCCCCTGCTCTTTTGCACTGTAAAGCGCTTTTAAAACATCCTTAGTCTCTCCGCTTTGACTTACAAAAATCCCGACATCATCTTTTGTTACTGTTTGAATATATTGTGGAATAAACTGCGGAGCAAGTACCGGAATTACAGCCCTTTTTGCGTATTTTGCGAATGCAACAGCACCGAACAAACAAGCGTGGTAGCTTGTTCCACAACCTATAAAGTATAAATTCCTTGCATCTTTAAGTTTTGATAAAAACTTATCCATTAGAGTAGAGGCATTTAAGAGGTGAAGAAGGTCTGATGCCACTTTCGGTTGTTCATAAATCTCATTTAGCATAAAATGGGGAAAACCTCCCTTCTTTACGCTCTCCATCTCTTCCGTTACTTCCT
>DHFQ01000109.1:7926-16255 GCA_002402325.1 Candidatus Aminicenantes bacterium UBA4820 | reverse complement strand
TTTGTGCACAGGCGTCAACATCGTTAACCGCAGTAATGGTCGGTGCTCCAGGTGCATCGCTTGCATCAGTGAATGAAGAAGCGGTTGAATCAGTGTAGCAATCATCGGCCTCATTTATAGCCCTGATTTTATATGAGTGTGATGTCGTATCACCAGGGTTGTAACTAATCGGGCTTGTTACATTGCTTTGTGCAAGCGAACCATCTTTGTATAAATCGTGTCTCGTCGCAGGTGTTCCAGATGTAAATGGAATTGAGATTCCACTTTGTGCACAGGCGTCATTATCCGTTATAATTCCAATAGAAGGTGCACTTGGAGGTTCGCATCCACCACAGTTGTTTGGAAGACCAGAGTTCGTTGTCGGTTCGCATTGAACTGTTTGCTGTAAGTTTGTAATGATTACATTGTCAACACCAAGCCCACCATTAGCATACGGTGAACTATCCGATCCAAGTCTCCACCTGAATTGAATGTCCTGTCCGGCAGTAGCAGAAACGGTTGCAGCATTTGTTGTAGTCCAGTTTTGAGGACCTCCTTTCCAGACATTGTCGGTAGTGGCTGTGTTGTGAAGAGGACTGCAATATTGGTTGCTATTGTAATCGGCAGCCTGTGCGGGGGTTGTAAATCCAACATCTGTCCAGTTCCCCGTCCCAACTTTTGCCTGAACTTTTGCACCATGATAACTGGACCAATTATAATAAGCAACATCAAATTGCAAGGTTACATTTCCTGCCACTTTAAATACAGGGCTATAAAGCGTGGATGAATCATAGGCAACATATCCAGTAGGAGATCCAGTTGATGTAAATGTTCCTCCACTTCCCTCCCATGCACCGTAAGCACCATTACCAGAAGCATGTCCATCAGGCCTGTATGCAAATTCATTGACATAGGCTGTTGTAGTACAACCACCATCATCGTCTCCTGTGGCACTTGATGCCCAACTTGGGTCAGTTGTAAAGTTTTGCGTGTAAGTATATGAACCCCCTGCACTGGTATCAAGGTCAAGAGGAATGGTGTAACTTTGTGGAGTGGAAGAACCATAGAAGTTATCTCCCGCAATTACCACATCAAATGTTGCTGTTGGTGGATTCTGCCAATCTGTGCAATCTACTGATGGATCAACCTGGAATTGGAATCTGTCTGATGACGGGTTGGTTGCGGTTGTTCCCGCCGTTACCGTTCCATAACTCGACTGACCATCAATAACACAAAGAATATCGGGATCAGAAGTAAAGAGATAAACAACGGCATTTGTTAAATCGGTTGCCATATTGTTTTGAATCGTTATATCTGTGGTTACAGTTTCATTGTTATCAGAATATCCGTCGTTATCACCATTATCCAAAATCTGTGTATTTGAATAATAGACGACATCCCCATTTGGACATTCAACACTTGCAAACGCTTGTGTTGAACCAGTTGGGCTTGTATCCGTGTATGTTGCTGTAATCGTATCAGCAGTTGAAACATACAAAATCCCGTTGTTGTTACCCGAACCGCTGCTTGTTGAAAGATTCAAAGTTCCTGAAAAGTAAGGTGCGGTTCCTGTAAGTGTAACCTGTTCACTATCTCCTGTTGCACCGCTAACAACTGTAACTGTTAAAGGCGATGAGGCATTACCATCAATGACACTAACAATTGCAGTGTCAGATGGGCAACCATAATAAGAATATTTATCAAGAGAAACAAGACCGGGCTGGCTTGAACAGGTTACCGTATCACTTGTGGCGTAGAACTGGTCATAAATAAAGAGGTCGTTGTCAATTGCAATGTCTCTGCTCGTTCCAGTGACCCCAAACCAATCACCATCTCCATGATATTGAGCCCATGCCCAATGTGAATTTGAGGTTGCCTTAACCGGGTAATCTGGAATAGTAACCTGCCACTGGTTTGGAGGACTGCTTGCTGCTGATGGATTATCAGGTGTTCCTGAGTTGGCTGTCTCCCAATCCCATGCTGCTGTTGGGGTGTAATCATAAGTTATTGCAGTGTGAAGATAGTAAGCTATGCTCCAGGGGGCATCGTCATAGAAATATTGCGCCTCAGGGTTGGTTGCACTATCCCATTCAGGTAAATAGAACAATCCCCAAACACCTGAAGTATTTCCCACCGCCTCTAGAGCGCCATAAAAAGCATGCTCTTTTAAGGCGTAATACCAGGGCTGTCCATTTGGGGCATTACCGGTATTTGCAGGGGCAGCATTTCTTGCGAGATAACTCCATGCATTTGTAGCAAAGTTAGCGGCTGTTCCACTTGCACCTGCTATTGCAGCGCCGTTTGCTGAATTATTACACAGCCCATCCGTCCTGTTTTCGCCTTTTACGGTATTGTTTCCAATATATTGCCATGGATTGGCTACTCCACCAATTGAGGTCAAGGCGGTATCATAGTGTGAGCCCAAACTACCTGTGAAGGTATTGCAGTAATTCTGCCTTGTAATGGTATCGTTTGTGGCAAGAAGTTGAACCTGTGTGATTGTATTGGATGCTGTATATCCATCAGCAGGCGAAGTTACGGAAAAGTCCATATTTACAGAAGTTAGCCCAGGAGCGCTTGTATTTGTATAAACCTGAAATGCAGCACCAGCAAGAGAATCGTTTGGAACAGAACCAACATAGACAGGGCTGTTGTAGACTGTCATATAGGATGCACCTGCACCGCTGAAAGAAAGAGCAACCCGTGCGTCTGTAAGGTCTTTACCTGTCATGTTGACAAATCCAAATGTATATGTTGAGTATTCTCCTCTGTCCATATAGGAGTTGTAATACTCGTTAACCCAACTGTTGTATGATGGACCATTGTAGGAATCATCAAATTGCGAAACATAGTTATCGCAACCGCCATCAATTAAAAATCCACCGTCGGCAATCGTTGCTTTACAATTTATTGTAGCGTTTGCTGTGTATGTACCGGAAGGATCAGTATCAGTATAAGTTGCGGTAATTGAACCACCATCAACAACATAGAGAATTCCTGATGAATTTGTCCCGGAAACATTTATATCGCCGTTAAAAATCGGTGGACCGCCCGTGCAATTGACAATTTCTGTATCAATCGTCGTTCCACCCGAATTTTTACTAACAAGTGTCGCTTGAAGCGGAGAAGAAGCGTTAGTATCTTGAATTGCAACATTCACCTGACCTGCACAATTATAAATACTCTGGTCAAGAGAAATTTGAGTTGCATCATCAAAAACATTACCAGAAGTAACAAGAGAATACTTTCCTGTTGTTCCATTATTCTTCACCCTTACAGTAACACTCCCTGAAGCGGGAAGGGATGAAGTGGAGATAAAAACGCCTTCTGTATTATTGGTTGAATCGGCACTACCTCCTGTCACGCTCCAGTTACCTGACATAACATTGCCCTTGTATATATTAGAACCAATTTGAACCTCAAGGTCAAAATTCCTTTGAAGAGTGTTGCCTGCCGCATCATACCAGGCAAGCATTACCCTCAAGGGCATATCATTGTTTTTGATTGTATACTGATATGTGTCAGTCTGACTGTTAGTAAGTTCAACCTCGTTCTTAACCCAGAGATAGGGCGCGTTGTTTCCAATCCTCAAAACTGAAGGAAGATTGACCCTTCCATATCCCTGCTGGTTAGAAAATCTTGAATTTACAGTAATTGATGTTGACGGATAAGCCGTCGAGGCAAGAGGTTCTCCTGAAGCGAGCAAAACTGCCTTGACAAGCGAACCGTAAGGTGTAAAGGCGTTTGCTGGTGTTGCCGTCCCAGTTGGATAGTATCCCGCCATGAAATAGTCTCGGACAAGTGCAGCAAGCCCTGCAACTTCAGGTGCTCCGAACGAAGTTCCCACATAACCCGAACTGTTTGTCCAATCCCAATAATAATTTCTTGTACCATCTGATTGGCACATAGCGTGAGGTCTATCACCTGCTTCATTTTCACCGCCAACTGCTGATGTAAACGCCATAATAGAACAAATATCAGGTTTTACCCTGTTTGATGTTGAAACAGGACCCTGTGATGAACCTGCATCATCAGTTGAACAGGCAGCATTTCCATCCCAATCGCAATCTTCAAACAACCTTGTTGGGTTTGCCGCATCAACACCACCTACATTTATGCAGTTCTTTGCTGTTGATGGCGACCCAATTGTCCCCGTTCCTCCAGGACCGCTGTTCCCTGCTGAAACTGTAACAACCATATATGGGTTACTATAAAGTGTGCTATCTACTGCACTTGCGTTAGTATCATAAGTGGGTGAACTTGTCCCCCAGGAGTTGTTCTGGATGTATGCACCGTTGGTCTGTGCGTTGGTAATGGAACCTGACATACTTGATGGTCCAGTCAAACTACCTGCACTGTTGCCTATATCCTGAAAATAGACTTTTGCATCCCTTGCTATACCATTATCATAATGGGTGTTTGGAGTATGAGTGGTATCGTTTGGTGATGCCATATTTGAAATTGAACCGACTGCGTGCTGTGATGTCCATGTTCCGTGTCCACCATCTGCACCAGTGTAGGCAAGAACGCAAACATCACCACCGGAGTTGTAGTATCCCGTAACCTTTCTGTGTGATGCACCGGGAAGCATCGTGGGGTTGCTTAATGCGTGAACAAAATGTTCCATATTTGTGTTTAAACCCGTGTCCTGCACAGCAACTATCTGTGCTGTCCCGGAAGCGTTTCCATCTATTCCAGCATTCCATAACTTCCATCCTGTTGTTGATGTCGTGAATGCCCAATTGTTCTGAAGTAGCATCGGAATCGTTGTCGGTGATGTTGAAGAGGCATGCAATTGAATAAATGCTTTCTCATCAATCCATTTTACTTCCGGGATCTTCGCTACTTCAATAACCCCTTCAGGCATCATCTCAACTGTAATAAAATTGTCATACTCGTTGATGTGGATGTCTTCATCCTTTACAAAAATACCCCTCTGTGAAAGTTCATCAAGAAGGTTCTTCACATCGGCTCCTTGATGAAGGATAAGGTCAAACCTCCATGGTTTGAGATTCCCACTTTCATCGTAAAGTTCTGTCGCTGGAACTTTCTTCAAACCAATTTCGGGGCTAATTTTGTAGGCAGGTTCATAATCACCAAAATAAGTTATAAATGGAAGGCTCTTTACCTGCCCGACTTTTTCAGAGGGAACCATTGCAATATAGGTGTTTATAGGTAGATATTCACCCAATATCGCTCCCGCCTGCTGCAATGCTTCTACTTCTTTGTTCCCTCTTGTCCTTCCCTCAATTTTAATGAGGTAAAAACCGTAAGGCTTGCTTAACTGTTCTCCCTCTTTAAGTAAAAGGTCTTGAGGGATAGATGCTAACATAGCCTCCTGGTTTGCAATGTCAAGGATTGCTACTCCATTGACATTGATCTGTGAATCCCGCATATCTTCAATACGCGGGGAAGTGAAACGATAGTCTCCTATCTTCTCTGTGTAGGGCCACCAGGTTCTGTCGGGATCACGCGGGACAAAAGGAATATCACTTTCCCACAATTGTTTAACGGGCTTGACGGTTGGGGCTGTAAAATTACTGGGTCCCAATGTCTCTCCCATTGAGTTTGTGGCAGTGATTTTCCGACTGTCTTTAGGATCTGCAGCCAGAATGCCTGAACAGAGAAGAAGGGCTAAAACGACAAAAACAACGAACAACTGCTTTTGGCTTTTCATAAGCACCTCCTTCTAAATTTTTTTTCGGTTAATAAAATATATTTCAAAAAGGGACAACCTCCCTTCGTTATCTTTTGACTTTCTCCGTTGTCAAAACTTACGCCGTTCCCTTTGAGAGAAACTCAAGATATAATTACAACAAATTTTTTTCCCTTTGTCAAGTCCCTTTTAGAAGAAAATTTTGAGTTAAAAATTAAGATATTTAAGTATGATTTTATGGCATTAAACTTTAATATCCTTATTATTTAGTATGAAACAGATTCTTCTAAATCATTGTCCTCAAAATCTGAAGAATAGCCCCAATTTTCACTTTCTAAAGGAGCATATTCTTCAAGTTCTTTTTGTAAAATTTTTCTTGCCCTGTGAATTCTCGACATAACCGTTCCAATCGGGCAATTGAGGATAAAAGACGCCTCTTTGTAGGAATATCCCTCTACAAGACAAAGAAGAAAAGCACTTCTAAACTCTTCGGGAAGATTTTTTAAACTCTCATTTATTTTCTCCATCAGTGTCTTGTTTAAAAGAGATTTGTATGGGTCAAGATTTCTTTTTGAACCGTTAGAAATATTCTCATCCATCCTCTCTTCAATCTGTTCATCAGATTCAGACTTTATTTCTCTTAGCGATTTTCTATAGGAGTTTATATGAGTGTTCTTCATTATCCTGTAAAGCCACGCCTTGGGATAGGTTTCTGATTGAAACTTGTCAAAAAATTTGTATGCCCTTAAAAGAGTCTCTTGAAGCAAGTCTTCAGCATCTTCTTTATTTTTGGTCAATTTAAAGGCAATATTCCTCAAAAACACTATATTTGAGAGTATTGCCTTTTGAAACTCGTTTTCTCGTTCACTTGCATTTTCCCCCCTTTTTGTGTTATAGCCTATTCTTTGATTTTTAAGGGGGACGATTTGGATAGCGTCTATTACTCCGCTTTGAGTAGAATCTTGGGGCTTAACACTAAAGAAAGAGCCGATATTTTCCTGAATCCTGACAACTTCAACGCTTTCGTCTCTGGTCATTTGAACCTCCTTGAGAATAGTAAATTATGCAAAGAACTTGCCAACCTAAATTTGGAAAAAATTAAAGAGGAGGATGATGAACTTTTAAAGGAGGGCATAAAAATAGTTCCCTACTCAGACCCTCTGTATCCTGAAGGACTTAAAGAGATTGTTGACCCTCCCCCCTGCCTCTACTTAAAGGGTAGTTTTAAACCATTTTCGAAACCTTCGGTGGCAATTGTCGGTTCCAGAAATGCAACAATTTATGGGTTGAATGTTGCAGAGACAATTTCAAAAGACCTTGCTTTAAATGGCGTTACGATCGTTAGCGGACTTGCAAGAGGGATTGATTCTTCAGCACATAAAGGCTCACTTTGCGTTGAAGGGGCTCAAATTGGAGTTACTGGAACAGGGATTGATATTGTGTATCCTAAAGACAATGAGAAACTTTTCGAAGACATTATAAAGAAGGGCGGAGCACTTATTTCAGAATTTCCCCCAAAAACACCACCATTAAAGAGGAATTTTCCAATAAGAAATCGCATCATTGCTGGATTATCGTGGGGAGTTTTAATAGTTGAAGCGGAAGTAAGGTCGGGTTCACTTGTAACAGGCCGTTTCGCAGTTGAAACAGGAAAGGAAGTTTTTGCTATTCCCCACAACATAACATCAAGTGGAGGAGTGGGACCAAACCTTTTAATCCAAAAAGGGGCAAAACTTGTGATGAGTGCCCAGGATATTCTTGATGAGATGCCCGACTTTCTGAAATCAAAACTTTTAAGGTATAATGAACAACTTTTGGAAAATGATATTCCATCTTTGCCTTTAAAGGAGGAGGAATTGAAAATTTTGAAGTTGTTAAGAAAAGATGAAACAAGGAGTATTGATTCACTCATTGAATTGGGTGGAATGTCGCTTGGAAAAACACTCTCAGTTATATCTTCTCTAAAAATAAAAGGCTTGTGTGAAGAGCATCCCGGTAACAGATTTTCAAGAAAGGAGAATTGATGGCTAACACTTTTCTTGTCGTGGAATCGCCAGCAAAAGCAAAAACAATTTCTAAGTATCTTGGGTCAGGTTTTACAATCAAAGCATCTATGGGGCATATTAGAGACCTTCCTAAAGAAAAAATTGCTGTTGATGTTGAAAACGATTTTTCACCCCATTTTGTTATTCTCCCTTTAAAAAAGAAAACAGTTGATGAACTCAAAGTGAGCGCAGAAAAAAGCGAAAAAATCCTTCTTGCCGCAGACCCTGATAGGGAGGGGGAAGCAATCTGCTACCATTTAAATGAGATTTTCAAAGACCTGAACAAGTTAACAAAAAGAGTGCTTTTTTATGAAATTACTGAAAAATCTGTAAAAGAGGCTGTCAATCATCCCGTTGATATTGATCCTCATAAAGTTGAGGCTCAACTTGCAAGGAGGATTCTTGATAGACTCGTTGGTTATTACATTAGCCCTCTTTTGTGGGAAAAGGTAAAAAATGGACTTTCAGCGGGAAGGGTTCAAAGCGTTGCCTTGAGAATGCTTGTGGATAGAGAGGCAGAAAGAGATGCCTTTGTAAAAGAGGAGTACTGGGTAATTGGGGCAGTGCTAAGCGGCAAACAGGACAAGCCTTTTGAAAGCAGGCTCACACATTTCAAAGGGAAAAAGGCAGAGATAAAAAATAAGGAAGA
>DHFQ01000109.1:0-7845 GCA_002402325.1 Candidatus Aminicenantes bacterium UBA4820 | reverse complement strand
GTCAAAAAAACTATGAGTGTTGCTCAAAGACTTTATGAGGGCGTCGATCTTGCAAAAGGGCAAACCACAGGTCTTATAACCTATATGAGGACAGATTCAACGAGGATTTCACAGGAAGCAATTGCTCAATCAAGGAAATTAATTCTTCAAGAATATGGAAAAGATTTTCTTCCTGAAAAAGAGAGGATTTATGCTCCAAAGGAGAAATCTCAGGATGCCCACGAGGCGATAAGACCTACAGATGTTTTTAGAACACCCGACTCAATTAAACAATATTTAAAAGATGATGAATATTCGCTTTACAAACTGATTTACAGAAGATTTATTGCGTCTCAGATGAAAGATGCACTCTTTTTAAGCACTAAGGCACAAATTGAGTGTGATAGTGCAATTTTCCTTGCTCAGGGGTCAATTTGCACATTTAAAGGATACAAAATTGCCTTTGATTCTTCAGAAGATGAAGACAAGTCTTTGCCCGATATTAAGAAAGGTGAAGTTCTAAATCTTATTGAACTTAAGTCTGAGCAAAAATGGACAGAACCGCCTCCAAGATATAGCGAAGCGACCCTCGTAAAGGCACTTGAAGAAAATGGGATTGGCAGACCTTCAACCTATGCGACTATAATTTCAACGGTTCAAGCAAGAGATTATGTAAATAGGGAGGGTGGATATTTAATTCCGACTTCGCTTGGAAAAATTGTTTCGGAAATTTTAGTTAAGCATTTTCCTAAACTGTTTGATATTGATTACACGGCAAAACTGGAAGAAGAACTTGATAAAATTGAAAAGGGTGAAGAAAAAAGAATCGTCCTTCTAAAAAAATTCTGGAAGATGTTTTCTAAAACCCTTTCAGAGGCGAAATTGGAGATGGCAAACATAAAGAGAGATGGGATTGAAACGGATATTAAATGTCCAAAATGTGGAAAACCAATGGTAAAAAAGATGGGAAGTTTTGGATTGTTTCTTGGCTGTTCAGACTATCCAAAATGTAAAACCACAATGCCTTTAAAAGAGGAAGAGAAGGTTTTAAATGTCCCGAAAGAAGATTTGATTTGCCAGATTTGCAATTCAAAGATGGTTGTGAAAAGTGGAAAATATGGGCAATTTCTTGCCTGTGAACACTATCCAAAATGTAAAGGAAAGAAGACTCTTATAGTAAATAAAGAAGGTGAACTTGTTTTAAAAAAGGATGAACTCCTTGATGAGAAGTGTCCTCAGTGTGGAGCAAATCTCGTTTCAAAGATGGGAAGGTATGGCAAATTTATTGCCTGCTCAAACTATCCCGAATGCAAATACATAAAGAAAAAAGAGATAAAATCTAAAGACCTTCCCCCCTGTCCTTTATGCTCAAAGCCTTTGAGAATGCTTTTTACAAAAAAGAGAAAACCATTTTATGGTTGCACGAATTACCCTAAATGCAAGTTTATTTCGTGGGATGAGCCAATCGGGGAAAAGTGTCCTCAATGTGGGAACAACTATCTTGTGAAAAAGATAAAAGCAAAAAAGGTTTTCAAAGTTTGCGTAAAAGAAGGTTGCGGATACACTGAGGAGATAAACAAATGATTTTATCCCCATTTTCAAATGATTTTTTAAAAAAAGTTTTGACCCACATTAAGGCAGGGCATCCGATTGTCTTTCCCACTGACACAGTCTACGGAATTGGCGTTTCAATCAAAAAAGAGGAGAATTTAAAAAAACTTTTTGAAATAAAGAAGAGAAGAGAGGACAAGCCGATTGCCTTAATGTGTTCCTCAATTGAAGTTGCAAAAAAATATCTCACCTTTACAAAAATTGAAATTTCTCTTGCAGAAAAACTTTATCCCGGACCAATAACAATGCTTTTAAAAAGAAAAAAAACTTTGCCTAATTGGTATTATCCCTCTTTTGAAAAAATAGGTCTAAGAATCCCCGAAAATGAAATCGCTTTAAAAATTTTATCTGCTTATAATGATGTTCTCGCTGTAACTTCAGCCAACTATTCAAATGAAAAGCCAGCGTTTAATTGTCGGGAGGCTAACTTTTATTTTGGAAAGTTTGATGATGTTTTAATCGTTGATGGTGGAAATGTGAAGGGAAAAGTTCCATCTACGGTTTTTGAGGCTGAAGGCAATATAATAAAGACTATAAGGAGCGGTCCCCTTTCAAAATTGGAAATTGAGAAGATTAAAGATGAAGGATAAACCTTTTAAAGTGGCGTGTTTAAGCGGTGCGGGGATTTCTCAGGAAAGTGGAGTTGCAACTTTTAGGGGGGCAGGAGGGCTCTGGGAAGGACATAAAGTTGAGGATGTCGCAACGCCTCAAGCGTTTGAAAAAGACCCTGTTTTTGTATGGCGGTTTTATGAGGAGAGGAGAAGGCAGGGGAAAAATTGTAAGCCAAACAAGGCGCATATAGGAATTGCAAAACTTCAGGAAAAACTTGGAGTTGAAAATCTATCAATTGCCACTCAAAATGTTGATGGGCTTCATCAAAAGGCAGGAGCGAAAAATGTCCTTGAACTTCACGGGAGTTTGTGGAAAGTAAGATGCCTTAAATGTTTTAAAGAAAGAGAATCCTATGAGGAATTTAAAACTCTTCCACCAAAATGTGAATGCGGAGGGATTTTAAGGCCCTCCGTTGTCTGGTTTTATGAGCCTCTTCCTTACGATATTCTGGAGGAGGCTTTTTTAAAGGCGAAGGAGTCAGACCTTTACCTTGTCATAGGAACCTCAGGAGTGGTTGAGCCTGCGGCATCTCTTCCAAAAGTTGCGAAAAGTAACGGCGCTAAAGTCTGGGAGATAAACCCTGATGAAACTACGATTACACCGATATGCGATAAATCGTGGAGATCAAAAGCAGGCGATGCAATAGATGAAGTTGTCAATGAAATTTTGAAAATTAGAGAAGGAATTGAATGATAGGGAAATTTCAAATTTTCTTTTCTAAACCTCCAAAAATGTGATAAAATAATTTAGAATGAGACACATAGTATTTTTATCTACAACTTTTTTCTTACTAAATTTTAACAAGGAAAATTCATAGTGAAAGTTAATTTTAATTATTGTTTACTAAAATTGGCACCTCCTATTTTTATCTTCATAATGATTTTTTACCCTCTCGCCCTTAAAAGGAATTTTCTTCCATTCTCGTACTATCCAGATTGGGGGTTTTATACAACAAGCGTAAACGGCGAAAATTACGAACTGAATAAGACATTTAAGGTCTTTTCTAAAGTAAGCGCCAGTGCCATAGAGCGGGATTGTAGTGGGCTATCTATTCTATTCCCCAGTCAAAAATTTGCAAGCGATAACTTAAGAAGAGGAAAAGTGCCTTTATGGGATCCCTATATTGGTTGCGGTCTTCCCACTTTTAGTGAAGGGCAATTCAGGCCGTTTAACCCATTTTTCTTTTTTTTCTATCTTTTCCCTTCAACTAATTTATATTGCCTTTCTATCTTCTTTGAAATTCTTTTTGGCTATTTGTGTATGCTTTTATTTCTAAGAAGTCACGGATTAGAATTACCTGCGTCTATTGTCGGTGGTCTACTTTTTGCTGTTAATCCTTACATTTACAATAGATTATCCTTTAGTGATCTACAATCTTATATTTTCCTTCCTCTACTTTTGTACACTTTAAAGAGTATAAAAAGATTTTCTTTTAAAAATTTAGCTCTCGCCTCTTTACCCTTTATTATAATGGGACATATAGGACACCCAGAAATGTGCTTGATAAACACCTTTATTGCCTCACTTTATTTTATTTATTGCAGAGAAGGTAACCTGCTTAAAAAATTGTACTCGTTAATCGTTATAGGAATTATAGTTTTTCTCTCCTTGGTGATTTATATTGCTCCTTTAATGCAAGAATATTTTAGCAGTTTTTCATACAAAGCCATATCTTTTTCCACAGTCAGTGATTTAAAATGGGAATACATCCTCACTCCTTTGACAGATGTTTTTGTTTTACCGATTATTATATCCTTTTCTCTATTGGCAATGAAAAGAATCAGGGATAAAATAATCCACTATTTGCTTGTATGGTTTATATTTTCACTCATTTACCTTTTTCCTATCCCCTTTTTGGGTCCTGTTTCATCTGAAATTACTTTAATAAATGTCCCACATTTTTATTTTAAATTTGTTTTCTGGTTTTGCCTTTCACTATTTTCCGCTTTTGGCTTTAATATATTTCTAAAAGAATCAAAAATCAAATTCCTCTTCGTCATAACGCTTTTAGCCTCAACATTTATGGGTTTTGCAACAAAGTCTTTGGACTTTTCTCTTTCAATCGCATTTCCTCAATTGACAATTTTAATCATAATACTCATTTTTCAATTTTCAATTCTTGCCTACAAATTTATTTTCCGATCTGATGAAAAACTAAAGAATTATTTTATCGCATTTTCGATAGCTTTAATTCTTTTTCCCTATGCCTATCCTATTTCCAAAAATGTAATTCCATGGAATACTCTTGAATACAAAAAGTATGACATTGTTGATTATATAAGGGAAAAACATCCAAATGAAAGGTCCATTGCTCCCCTACATACACCTTACTCCTTGCTTCCTCCAAACAACGGTTCAATCTATAACGTAAGACAAACTGAGGCAAATGTGTTTCTATTTCCAAACAATTTTTTTAAGAATTTTGGAAAATATTCCTTTTTTCCAACATTTGTCACTTTTGGCCCCTCTGATGTTCCACTTTTCATAAAAAGCGGTGCGACCTTACTCCTGCTTCCCAAAGAATCAAGATTGAAAGAAATCAAGCCAGAATTTGAAGGAAAATTTGGATTAATATATAAGATGGATATGGGTTATGGAAGGCTTTTCTTTGCAAACAAAATTATCCCTATATCCTCACTTGAAGATGAACGGCTGAAAGATTTTAAATCTCTTGAAGAGGAAAATGTTTTGGTTGAAAGTTGCGATTTTTTAATTGACTTTAAGTTTCAAAAAGATAACAAAGCAATTTTCGTAAAAGACGAACAAGAATTGGTGCAAATAAAAACAGAGAATAAAACAGCAGGCTTTCTGGTCCTAAGAGATTCATACCACAAAGATTTTAAGGCTTTTATTGATGGAAAAAGAACAAAGATATATAGAGTTGATGGATGCTTCAGAGGAGTTCTTGTACCTGAAGGGAAACATTTAATAACCTTTAAGTTTGTTCCCGTAATTTTTTATGTGAGTGCAACAATCTCATCACTAACCCAAATAACTATTATAATTTTACTTCTTATTCCTTTCATTAAGAGGAGACCTCATTAACAAGAATTTCTTGACTTACCTCCATAGACCAACTGTAAGGTAAGATTTTCAGATTTTCTCTCAATCCTTTTCGCAAAGTCCACCTTTTTGCTATTCCTCTTCTAATGCCTGAACTACAATTTCAAGAATGTCTTTTACTTCAATCTCTTCTTTATTCAACTCTCCCCTTGCGTTATCGAGCATCGTGTGGCAGAAGGGGCAGGAGACAAGAGCACATTTTGAACCTGTTTCAAGAATTTGTTTGAATCTGAAATGGTTTATCCTTTCGCCAATTTTTTCTTCAAGCCAGAATCTTCCACCGCCTGCTCCGCAGCAGATAGATTTTTCCTTGCTCCATTTCATCTCATTGAGTTTCAAAGAAGGGATTGAGTTCATTATAAATCTTGCAGAATCAACATCTCCTTCATACCTTGAAAGATAGCAAGGATCGTGAAATGTTACACTCTTATCTATTCCTTTCTTAAATTTAAGCCTTCCCTCCTTTATCAGTTGTTTTATAAAGGTTACAGCGTGAACAACATCAAAGTTTGCCCCATAATCTTTGTAATCAACCTTTAAAGTGTTGAGGCAGTGAGGGCAGGCGGTTATAATTTTTGAGACATTATATTGCTTTATTGTCTCAATATTTTGTTCAGCAAGCGCAGAAAAAAGGTATTCATTCCCAAGTCTTCTTGCGACATCACCCGTGCAGCTTTCCTCTTCACCAAGAATTCCAAAGTTGACATTTGCTTCATTCAATATTTTAACAAGTGCCCTTGTTACCCTTTTTTGAGATTCTTCGTAGGCACCCGCACATCCAACCCATAAAAGATATTTTTTTCCTTCAACTTCGCTTATATGCCTCACATCAAGTCTCTCTGCCCAATTCATCCTATCCGCTCGCGGTAAATTCCACGGATTGCCCTGCCTCTCCATCCCCTTAAATGCTGTTTGAGCCTCTTGAGGAAAGTTGCTCTCTTCAAGTGTTAAATAACTTCTATGACCAACAATTTTAGGGACAAAGTTTATGAAAAGAGGACAAGCCCATTCGCAATACCTGCAGGTGGTGCAAGCCCAGATTGAATCGTGGGGAACTATTTTACCAATAATTTGCTTTTCTTCATCAATCTCAACTTTGCCTTCAATTTCCTCCTGAGACATTGAATAAAGTAAATCCCTTAAATCATTTCCGTAATCTTTAGGCTTTAGAGGCTTATCTGTAAGAGATGTTGGACACCCCTCTTTACATCTCCCGCACTCCGTACAGGTATAAAAATCAAGCATCTCTTTCCATGTAAAGTCATTCATCTTTGAAATTCCAAAATGTTCTGATTCAAGATCCACTTTTCTAATATTTTTTGCCTCATCCAGATTTCTAAAATAGACATTGAAAAGGCTTGTAAAAATATGAAAATGTTTTGAATAGGGCAAAAAGTTCAAAAATCCAAGGAAGGTCAAAATGTTTATCCAGTGTGCAGTTGTATTGATTGTAACTAATGAAGAGTCAGAATAATTAGAAAAAAGAGAAGAAAATAGATTTGAAAAAGGCGTAAAGGACGCCCAATCTGGTTTTGAAATTAAAATGGTTGTTGAATCGTAAAAAAGGTCGCTCAACATCAAAAGCCCAATAAAAGTCAAAGTTGCAAAAGCATCAATGGAATTTTCAACCCTTTCTGGCTTTATAAAAATTCTTCTTATCAAAGCAAGGAAGACTCCAAGTAAAACTAAAATAACAAAAACATCTCTTATCGCTTGATAGTAATTGCCATAAATTCCTAAAAAAGAAAGGAGGTTTGATTTTGGAAATAGTCCTTCTATTATATTCTGCCATCCTCTAAAGGCTAAAAATACAAAACCCCAGAAGATTAGAAAATGGTAAAAGCCCGCATAACTATCCCTGAAAAGTCTTTTTTGGAGAAACGCATACTCAATCACCCCCTTCAATCTTTTGCAGGGTTTGTCATAAGGAGATGCACTTTGCCCCAAAAGAAGTGCCCCTATTCTTTTTTCAGCGGTTGTGCAAAAAAGAGCAATCGCAACAATTGTAATGACCCACAATGAGATAAGTTCAGTCATAAAAAAACCTCCCAATGATTTTTAATTTAATAGGATAATATTCATTCAAGATTTAGTCAAATTAGACTTGAAAAAAGGATGAATTAGTTTTAGAATTAACTCTAAGCGGGCGTAGCTCAGTTGGTAGAGCGCGAGCTTCCCAAGCTTGAGGTCGCGGGTTCGAGACCCGTCGCCCGCTCCAGTTTCCCAAAGAAGGGGGTTTTCAACCCCCCTCTTAGGCGTTTCGCTTCGCTTCACTGAATACCCTCCAATAGGAATGTGCTTCGCACGGAATGAATCCGATGCTCAGCACTTTATTTTTCTATTAGAACCCGCGACAAAAGAAGAGGGTTTCAGGGGGAAACTTTGTTTCCCTCTGACCAATTCAGCCCACGAAGTGGCGAAGGAGAGCAGCGAGCATTGGAACGAAGTGGAAATGCGAGCGTTGAGGGGAAACCGCCAAAGGTTTCCCCTTAAGGAGCGAACATTGAGCGACGGAGCGTGTTCGAGACCCGTCGCCCGCTCCAGTTTCCCAAAGAAGGGGGTTTCCTCGTTTCCAACGAA
>DHFQ01000011.1 GCA_002402325.1 Candidatus Aminicenantes bacterium UBA4820 | reverse complement strand
GTCAAATAAAGATATAAATCAATGTTGGATTTTGGATCTTCCCTTTTTACATTAAAAAAGGGCGGATTGACCGCCCTTCTTATTGTCTTTTGGTTTACCATTTTTCATTAAAAAATAACACCCTTAACAGGAACGGTTATTGTCTTCTTATTTGTAATAATAATTATTGCTCCTTCAAAAGGACCAGATTTAACCTTTTCAGGGTTCAAGTGAACTTTAATTGAAAATGCCTGTTTTGGCTGGGTCTCTTCAGATGTAACATCTATGTAAGGGAGGGTTGATTTGACCTTTGTTACCTCAAGTGATGCATCTGTCTCAAATCTAACTGTAACCACCTTGGTAAGTTCAGCAGATTCTTTGTTGTTTTTGATAAAGTCAAGACTTAAACCGTTGAAGGTAACCCTCTGGGGAAAAACTGAAAGAGGTTCTCTCATTGTACCAAAAAGGCTAATATTTAAAGTTTCAACTTTTGGATGGGTAGTTTTTAAAGTAAAATTACTTTGAATTGGTCCCACAGGATAATCTGCTGGAATTGTAACCTTAAATTTTGCACTTTTCTTATCTGGAGCAGGAATAAGATTATACATTATCTTTTCATCGCTGCCTGTTATCTGGGTAACATCAAAAGGCTGTCCATCTTCAGAAGTAATATCAAACTCTTTTTCTATGTCCGAACCAACATAAACCAATCCCAATGAAAGCCTATCTTGAGGCTTTACAGAAAGAAGGGTCTTAACATTAGCCTTTATTGTTAAGGCAAATGTTCCCAATTCAGCATCATTTGTTTGAACATTGATTGTTTTTGAAATTGGTCCAGAAAAACCTTCGGTCTTTACGCTGGCAAAAATTTTCCCACTTTTTCCTGCTTCAATAGGATTGTCATACTTCGTAACAGTGCAACCGCAGGTTGGTTGAACCCTCAAAATCTGTAATGGCCCTGTTCCTTTATTGTTCAAAATAAACTCGTGTTCTATGGCTACACCTTTTACCACATCACCTGCATCAAAGGTCATTTCTGGGATTTCAAGTTTTGGCGGAGGACCGCTCACCTCTTCCTTTGGTTGATTGTCCTTGTTCAGTTGAGGGGCAATAGGCGGCTTCTCCAATCTTCTTTTTGGAAGCAATGGTTTTACTTGATCTGCCTTTTGTTCTGGTTTAGCCTCAGGCTTTTGTTGTTGGGTCTGTCCCTGATTTGTCTCCTGTGCAAAAATCAATGTGGAAAAAAGAAATGCAGACAGGATTAAAAGTGTAAAAATAAGTTTCTTCATCTCAATACCTCCTTACGGTTTCCAAATAGAAAAAAATTATATTACTTTTATCAACAATTGTCAAATAAAAATCGTTTGTAAGATAGTGCCAAATTGACATCTTCAATGAAGTTAAAAATGTGTTAAAATTAAATTTGAGGAAGTGATGAAAAATAAATTTAAGATAGTTTTTTATAATTTTGATCAAAATTTCAAGAAAAATATAGTTGACAATTTGAAAGAAAAAAGCGAGAAATGGCAGTTCACTTTTTTATCTGATATTAAGAAATTGATGACACTTTTTCAACAAAATCTGATTGACTGTCTTGTTGTTGCAAATGATCAAAACGAAAGATGGCTAAATGCCATTAGAAAACATTATTTTAATGTTCCAGTGGTAATTGTAAAACACTCTCTTGATTCTCTAAAAAAAGATATAGAGTCAAAACTTTTTGAAAAGGCACGGGTTGAGAATAAAGAGGGAGTTTTAATTACTCACGGAACTGATACTCTTTCTTATGCTCTCTCCTATTTTAGATACTCTTTGAAAGGACTCAAGGCAAATGTGGGAGTTACAGGTTCTCAAATTCCTCTTGAAGGAGTCTTTTCTCCCTCCGATGCGGTTGGAAATTTAAGAACATCAGTTTTTTTTATAACAAGGCTCAGGCCTCCCCATCTTTTCGCAGTCTTTAACAATGGCAGGGATGTTTTTTCCGGAAGACTTATAAAATTTAGAAAGTGGGATACAGAAGCATTCGAAGGAAGGCTTGCAGCAAAGGTAACGCATCAGGAAATTAAAATATTAAGAGATGATTGGGTTTTAATTCCATACGAAGATCAAAAACTTGATAAATTGCACCTTTTAAGAACGGGAGGGACAATTGAGTCTTCAAAGACAGATAAAGGCGGGTTTGTTCCAAAAAAAGATTCAGTGTCAATCCTTTTAAAAGAGTCTTTAAGGGGCTACTTTAGCGATCTTAAAAACTACAACATTTTTTCGCTTGACTCTTCAAATCTTTCTTACGAAGAGTGGGAAACAATTTCAAGAAAAATAGAAGAAATAGGGCTTTGCAAGAGTGATACTAAATTTGACAAAGAAATAAAGACTATTTATATCAATCCCCTTTTCACTTCAAAAGATTATGAAAAACTTTTTTCTTTGTGTAAAAGCGGGGCAATCCTTCTCGGCTATGGGGCCGGGAACGCAAATACAATAAAACATTCAGAGAGATCAATTTTAGAACCACTAAGAAATGCTATAAGGAAGAATAAATATGTAGTCATTTCTTCACAGGTTGCCCTTGAACCTTACGATGCAGAGTATGAAAGTGGGAGGAAACTTCTTGAGAATGGGGGAATACCCTCCGGAGACCTTGCAGTTGCAGATGCGCAGGTGAAATTGAGTTATATTCTTGGACATAAAGAGACAATCAGGAAAATGGCAAAAACAAGCAACCTTAATTTTGATTTGCTTGTTATTGCCTCATTTTTATCGGGTGTCACTCTTTCAAAAATACAAATTGAGGAACTTAAATTGAGACTTGAAAGAGAAAAAAAGGGAATCTTTTCCAATCTCAATTTTGATCCTTTTGTTTTCAACGATTTTAAAACTGCGATTGAAATGGTTATTGAGGACCTAAAAGAGGCGTGATGGAGCCGGCGAGCGGACTTGAACCGCTGACCTGATGATTACGAATCAACTGCTCTACCGACTGAGCTACGCCGGCACCAGAAACCAAATTACACGAAAAATCATTTTAAGTCAAACTTTTATAAAATTGTAGTAAAATGAAAGATGGAAAATGAAGTTTTAGTGAGTTGTGAAAATATTGAAAAATCTTTTGGAAGAAAAAGGGCACTAAAAGAGGTAAATCTAAAACTTTATTCAAACAAAGCAACTTTGCTTTTGGGACACAATGGAGCAGGAAAAACAACCCTTTGTAAGATTGTTGCCCTTCTTTCAAAACAAACAAAAGGAAACATTTTCTTTAAAGGAAAACAAGTTGAAGGGAATGTCAGAAACAAATACAAAAAAGCAATTGGATATTTATCACATTCAACATTTTTGTATAACCACTTCACTGCCTACGAAAACCTCTCCTTTTTTTCCCGACTTTATCAGGTAAAGGATGCAGAAAAAAAAATTGAATCTCTACTCAAGCAGTTTGATATTCTCAAGGTAAAGGATGAAGTTGTCAAGAATTTCTCAAGAGGAATGCAGCAGAGGCTTTCCTTATCCAGGCTTTTAATTTCAGATCCAATGATTCTAATTCTCGATGAGCCTTTTACGGGGCTTGACCCTGATGGAATTAGAAATTTAACGAGATATTTATCAAATCTAAAGGAAGGAAGAGCAATTTTGCTCGTTACTCACGAGATTGATGAAAGCGTAGAAATCTGTGATGAGGTTTCAATCTTAAAAAACGGAGAAGTGGTTTTGACATCTGAATTTAAAAATAAAGATGAGGTTACAAAATTGTATTTTGATGTTCAGGAAAAAAGATGAGATATTTAAGCATAATTTTTCTTGTCTTAAAAAAAGAGTTGAAGGATGAATTTAGAAGAAAAGAAGGAATCGTCGCCTCCTTTTTCTTTGCTTTAATTTCACTGGTTCTTTTCCACTTTTCTTTTGACTCAGGTGTTGGTGATATTTCTCAAAGCGGAGCAGGATTACTATGGCTTATAATTCTATTTGCTGGAACCCTTTTCATAGGTGCAAGTTTTAAAAAGGAGGAGGAAAATGGAACTTTCTACGCCCTTCTACTTGCCCCTGTTGATAGGGGAGCAATTTATCTTGCCAAGTTTTTGTCCAATTTAATTCTTTTAACTCTTCTTGAAGTTTTTCTTTTATTTATCTCCTATTTTTTTCTAAACATTCCTATCTTTAATTCTCCCCTTTCGATTTGTTTTGTCTTTCTTCTTGTCAGCATAGGATTCTCCTCTCTTGGAACTTTGATTTCAGCCCTTCTTATCAACGAAAGAGGAAGTGCGGTTCTCTATCCACTCCTCCTGTACCCTCTACTCATTCCATTATTTATGGGTGGTGCGACGCTTACAAACGAAGCCATTAACTCAAAAGATATTAGAAGCGATCCGTGGTTGCACTTAATTATACTATTTGATATTCTCTTCCTTACCATTTCTACCCTTTTATTTGAATCTGCTGTGGAGGAATAGAGCAAAAATGAAAATAAAAAGCTTTGCAATGATTACAAGCATAATAGCGGTGATTTTAAATCTTTTTGCTCTATATATGGTTTTCTTTTATGCGCCCATTGAAATTCAAATGGGTGCAGCACAAAAGATTTTTTATTACCATGTTCCCTCTGCGATATCCTCTTACATTATGCTTTTTGTATCTTTCTTATTCAGCATAATTTTTCTTGTCACAAAAAATGAACTCGCCGATTTATGGGCTTATGCGGGGGCGGAAGTTGGTTTGGTTTTTATCCTTTGCGTTTTAATTAGTGGACCTATATGGGGAAGATCGGCATGGGGAAAATGGTGGGTGTGGGAACCAAGGCTTACAACTTTTTTAATTTTATTTTTGATGTACTTTTCCTACATCCTTCTAAGAACATTTTCATCTGAAGAGATGAAGTCTAAAAGAATTTCAGCAATTTTATCAATAATTGCATTTCTTGATGTTCCGATAGTTAACAGAGCAATTGCTCTCTGGGGATCTGTTGTTCATCCAAAAAAGGTTGCATTAGAAAAAGAGATGTGGCAAACCTTTATTGTCTCTTTTTTGGCAGTTTTGTTTCTTGCCTTTTCCTTTCTTTTGTGGAGAGTCTACATAGGCATCTATAAGGAGCGTAAAAATGAGTGAGTTTTTTCTTCAAATGGGAAGAGATAGTTCAAAATACTTTTATTTTTCTTATATTTTAATTGGAGTTATAATCACAATATATACAATTTCCCTCATCGTTAGAGGGAAAAGGAGTAGAAAAGATGGCTGAGAGACTTATTGTATTGATGAGCGATTTCGGGTTAACCGACCCATGGGTTGGCCAGATGAAAGCAGCGATTTATGAGCAAAATCCTAATGCTAAAATTGTTGACTTATGTCATAATCTTGATTCTTTTGATGTGTTTCAAGCAGGTTTTAAACTTTATAGAGCCTATAAAGATTTTCCTGTATATTCGGTTTTCGTTTGCGTTGTAGACCCTGGAGTAGGGGGAAAGAGAAGACCAATTCTTGTAACAACCGAGAATCACTATTTTGTGGGACCGGATAATGGGATTTTTTCTTTTATATATAAAAACGAAACGGTTAGAGATGTTCTTCACATAACGGCAAGCCACTACTTTAAACAACCTTTAAGTAACACATTTCATGCAAGAGACATTTTCGCCCCTGTTGCTGCATGGCTTGCATCAGGGATTGATGCAATAAAATTTGGTGATTCAATTGATGATTATTTAAAATTGGAAATTCCAGAAGTAAAAATAGAAGAAGGAAAAATTAAAGGCGCCGTTTGCGGAAAGGATAAATTCGGAAATCTGATTACAAATATAACCATTTCAAACCTCAAAGACTATTCCTCCATTACAAAGGCGCAAAATTTTTCAATTTTAATAAAAGGTAAAGAAGTAAGGCTTGTTGGCGGTGGTTATGAGCAAAAGATTCCACTTTTTGCTTTGTTGAATTCTTCAAATTTAATTGAAATAGCGTCTTTAGCGGCATCAGCCGCATCAATGTTAAATGTTGAGAAAGTTCCACTTCCTGTGGAATTAATTGCAACGAAATGAATGGGCGGCAAAGCCGCCCATTAAAAGGTGGAGTGGAGGGTGGTTCACTTTCATAAACAAACCTCCTTTTTATTTATTCCCCCCCGCTATTAAAAGAAAGTAAGTTCCTTGATAATTAAAAAGAAAATTGTGATAAAATTAAATCTGATGGGAAGAAAGGATTAGTGGATTGAAAGATATAAATAAGGGTAGAATAACTTTTCTTTTGATACTCATCATTATAACTGCTACTTTAATCTTTTCAATGGAGTTTGAGTGTAAAAATATTATTTTAATTCCCTTTCTATTCATCCTTTTTTACTTAGCGCCCCGTTTTGATGTTCCACTAAGAGGGCTCGGTTATGTAAATGCAGACCACATTGTAATTTTTCCATCTGCCTACCTTCTCTCAAACTCGTTAATTGTTGGATTTCTCTGTTCCTTTGCTTACCTACTTGAACGAGTGATAAGAGAGGGAATCAAAAAATTAAGGATGAGCACAATTATTTCTTTTCTTATCACCTTAATAAACACAACCGTTGTCTGCTATTTATTTTTAAAAAGTGGAATTTTTTCAAACAACCAAAATGTTCTTTTAAGTTGGTTTTACCTTTGCTTAATACTTCTTGTATTTGCTTTACTGGATTTCGCCTTTCTTGTTTTAGACAGAGTTTTTTACGGTGTTTCATTTGACCTTAAATGGTGGCTTAAATATGTTTTTGAATATATTATTTTTCTTCTTATTACCTCACCTTTTCTTGCTCTTTTTCTTTTCTCGCTTGAAGAAAAAAATATCTCTTTGATAGTTTTGACAGCAATTCCACTTATTGCAAATATATGGTTTTTGAGAGTCAACTTTAAATTCGCAGAGAAAAATGAATCTTTGATAGAAATCAACAAAAAGATGGAGTTTTTACAACAACTCCTTCTTCAGGAAACGGGTTCACTGGATAATGAAAATTTTCTTAAAGACCTTTTAGGTGGCGTGAAGGAATTTGTCAAATGGGATAAAGACCTTCTTTATATATCAAGTCTCGGATTTGAGAAAGCACCTATAATATTCTCTTTAGCAGATTTACCTCAAGACACTCATTCGGCGGTCTCTTACATTGATGATGTTCTTGATAATTTATCTCAAATTAGAGAGCCAATCGTTATGAAAGATTTTACTCCAATCTTAGATAAGAGTTCAAAAGTTCAGATGATCGTCCCTCTATCAACTAATGAGATTTCCTTTGGTGTCTTGCTCCTTGAAAAATTCGAAAATAAAGAGTTCACAAATTCTGAAATACAATTTTTACAATCAACCTTTTCATTAATAGCAAGGTTTATTCAGGATAGAATTTTAAAGGGGCAACTTCTTACGACCAATCAAACATTGCTTAAGCAGACACACTATCTTTCAGAAATTTTAAAAATATCCAACTTGTTAAAAATCCATTTAAGCAGTCATGAAATTCTTGGGGAGGTAGCAAGGGGAATATCTGAAAGCATAGGATTTAAAAGGGTTTTAATAAGTTTGTATAGAAGTGAACAAAAACATTTTGAGAGAATAGCAGCTTTTGGGCTTCAAGAAGAATGGGAAAAAATCTCTGCTATAAAACCCCCTGAAGACGAGATACTTTGCTACTTAAAAGAGGAGTATAGAATTGGCAACTGTTACCTTGTAAGAAATGTTGCTCCAACTGAATACACTATTTTACCTAAAACTGGCAGCAAAAAAGAGACAGATTCCTGGCAACCGGATGATGCGCTTTTCGTGCCTCTAATCTCAAGTAATAATACGCTTCTTGGAGTTATTTCAACAGATGAGCCAGAAGATGGAAAAATCCCACCACTTGAAACTTTAAATGCCCTTGAAATTCTCGCAAACCAGGCCGTTCATGCCCTTGAAAGTGCAAAAATTCATTCAGAAGCAAAGCACCAATCAATAGTTGATGGACTTACAAATCTTTACAATCACCGCTATTTTCAGGAATCTCTTTCAAAACTGATTCAGCATTCTGCAATTTCGGGTAAGCCTTTCTCTATTTTAATGATGGACCTTGACAATTTTAAAGTGATAAATGACACTTATGGACATCTTGCAGGTGATGCCATTTTAAGAGGAGTGGGAGAAACTCTTATTGAGGTTACAAGGAAAAACGATGTTGCAGCAAGGTATGGGGGCGAAGAGTTTGCTGTTTTGCTTGAAGGGCTTGATTCATCACAGGCAAGGATGGTTGCAGAAAGAATAAGATCTTTGATTGAAAAAAAGGTAGTTTATGAAGAGAGCAACACAATCCCCCTTTCCACCACAATATCAATTGGGATAGCCTCTTACCCACAACACGGAAAAGAAAATAAGGAATTGCTAAAGGTCGCAGATCTTGCACTTTATAGAGCGAAACAGGCGGGAAAAAATCGCGTAGCAGAAGGTCCTTGATGGCTGATTTTGAAGAAAAGGTTGGAAGATACAAAATTCTTAAAGTAATTGGTAAAGGTGCATTTGGTATCATATATCTTGCGGAAGATCCAAAGATTCAAAGACTCGTAGCCTTGAAGACAATTATTTATGAAAAAGGAATGAATGAAGAGGAAAAGTCTCTTTACAAAGATAAAATAATCAAAGAGGCTCAGGCAGCGGGAAAACTCCTTCATCCAAACATTGTTACACTCTTTGATGTTTTTGATTTTCAAGGAAAGACCTATATTTCAATGGAATATGTCGATGGCGAAACCCTTGATGAAAAAATCAGGAAAGAGGGAAAATTTGATATAAGAACTTCTATAAGTATTGCCATTGCCTGTTTAAAAGCTTTATCCTATGCTCATTGCCTGGGCATTGTTCATAGAGACCTTAAACCTTCAAACATAATGATTTTAAAAGATGGAAGGGTAAAGATAACAGATTTTGGCCTTGCAAAAATGACAGGAACAAAACTTTCCCAGGAAGGTTTTCTTTTAGGAACTCCGCACTATATGTCTCCAGAGCAGATTGACAACAAACCTCTTGATGGAAGGAGCGACCTCTTCTCAATGGGAATAATTCTTTATGAAATGATTTCTGGAGTTCGTCCCTTTGAAGGAGAAACTATTTCATCAATTTTAAAGCAGATTCTTTTTGAAGAACCAAAGTTCCGCATTGGTGAAATGGGTTCCTATGGAGAAGAGTTGAGGCAAGTAATAATGAAATCTTTAGAAAAGGAACCAACAAAAAGATTTCAGACTGCGGATGAGTTTATCTCGGCTTTAAATAATATAAATCTTGAAGAAAGTCAAAAAGAAAACAAAACTTTTTTGCCACCCCCGCCACCAAACCTTTTAAAAAAGCAACCTCGCTACTCTGTAGATTGGAAGACAGTTACAATTGCTGGTGCATCGGGGGCATTTTTTACAATTCTACTGATCGCACTTTTGCAGTTTATTATTTTGAAGGGTGGAAATCCAATTCCTTTAAAAAACCCCCCATCTGAAGAGGTTTTGCCAACCCCGATTGAAGTGAGAACAGACCCTCCAGAGGCACTTTTATTTCTTGATGGCAAAAAGGTTACAATCCCAATAATTTCACCAAATGATAGGAAAAAACATAAACTCGTTGCCAAAAAGGGGTGTTTGAGTCAGGAGGTAGAGATCTCTTATAAAACAAAAACTCCCCTATATTTAAAACTTAGTGAAGGTCCATTTCAATTCAAAGTTGACTCAGACCCAAAGGGAGCAAGAATTTTAATTGATGGAAAAGAGACAGATTTTTTAACGCCCGCCTTCATTCCAGGAGTTGATTGCAAAAGTTTTACTCTAACACTTTCAATGGATGGTTATTCAGATGTTACAAGAGAAATTGATCCATCAGAACTTGATTCTGTAATGATCTCCCTTTCGCAAAAATCTCAAGAGGGGAAGGTTAAATTTCGTTCTGATGATTCTCAAATGCAATTTTATTTGAACGGTAAATTGGTAGCAAGAGTTGGGGACACAATTTCTCTTCCAGAAGGCGAGTACGAAATTGATGTAATAAATGAAAGAGTTTTAGGAAAAAGAAAAGCAACGCTCAAGGTCATCCCAAAAGAGACGACTCAATTTTATGCAGAACCATTTAAAACGGGAAGAGTATTCCTCTTTGGAAGACCAGAGGAGGACGGGAAGGTTCAGGTCGATGGAAAATATTTTGGCGAATTGCCAATTACTGGTGATAAAATTGTTTCTTCAGGAAAGCACTCTTTCGTCGCCATCTCTTCAAAGGGACGGAAGGTAGTTTTTGACTGGATTATAAAGGAAGGAGAGCAGAAGAAAATTGTCGATTTTCAAAAAAGGAAAGTTATTAACTTTTAGTATTTCGCTTTTGCTATTCTTTAGTTTCTTAAACTTTGCAGGAGATCTATTTCCCTCTAAGGTTGATGAGTCAAAAGAGATAGAATCTCTTTTTAATGAAGCAAAAGCAGATTTTTACAAAGGAAACCTTCCTTCCTCTTACAAAAATCTTATGATTTTAAAACCCTATTCAAACGATGAGGAGTACAGGAACTTTATGTTTTTTACACTTATTGGGCTTGGTGCTTACTTTGATGCTGTAAATTTTTTGAAAGATAATTCATCGCCTGAAGAAAAATTTCTTTCAAATCTCCTTCTTAAAAGAGATTGCTTAAATTTAAAACCAAAATTTGCGATAAAGGAAAATATTTATATTTCAAAGCAAATAGCCAGAAAAATTAGAGGAATAACATCAGATGGAGAATCAAATTTTATTCTTGATGATAAAACTTGTTACAAATTTGATAAAGGCGGAAAAATTGTTGATTCATTTCAAGTGATGAACGGAAGCGAAATTTCTATCAATCAAAAAAAGGAAGCGGTGATTCTATCAAAGGATTCTCTTTATATCGGGAAAAATAAGATTTATCTACCCTCTGAAATTGAGATGCCAATAAGTTTTTGCCCTGCTCCCTACGATAACTATTACATTCTTGATGGGAAGGGAAAAGTTTTTTTGATAGATTCATCAGCGAAAATTCTTGAAGAGAGACAGATTCTCATTAAGAATGCTATAAAAATAAGAACAGATTTTCTTTTCAGAATCTTTATTCTCTCAAAGGATGGAATCTTATATGTTTATGATGCATCTTTCAATCCTCTTATCACAATTTCAGAAAAACTCAAAATAAATGATATTGGTGCAATAACTGATTTTTCTGTTGACTATTTTGGTAATCCAATTTTACTTGATAAAAACAATGCAATTTTTATTTTTAACTACTCGCAAAATTTTTTAGGAAAATTTTATGATGAAAAGTTTAAAGTAAAATCATTTTTCTTTGATGGCGGAGAATTTTTGATGGCGGTTGATAAAAATGGCTCAATAAGGAAATTTCAACTATGAGGAGATTCCTTTTTTTAATTTTTATAATTTTTAGCACAGCCTTATTTTGCCAAATTGAGATAGAAGAGGTTGGTGTAATAAGCGAAACTCTTGACAAAGCAATGGATCTTTTTAAGAATTACAAGTTTGAAAAATGTTATCAAGAGATCAATCCAATAGTTGAATCATTTAAAAAATCAGAGGATCAAGGAAAGCTGCAAAGCAGTGATGAACCTCTTTACAAAAAGTCCCTTGAATTACGAGGTGTTTCATCGTTTCTGCTCGGCAAAGAAACTGAAGCAAAGGAAGATTTTGCAAAAATTATAAAATTGGACCCAAACCACAATCTTGAAATAACAAGTTCAACCAAAATTACAAGATTTTACGACACAATAAGAGACTCCCTTTGTGGTGTTTTGAATATCAGTGTTGAACCCGAAGAGGCTAACTTAGTGATTGACTCGAAAGTCTTCAATCACAAAATGCCGATTTATCTACTTGAGGGGCTTCACATTATTAAAGTTGAACTTTTAGGATATGACTCTTTTTCGAAGGAGATAAGAATTTCATCTTCTGAAACACTACAAGAAAGCGTTAAGTTAAAACCAAATTCAAGGAAAGTTTATTTCTTCATAAAGCCAAAAGGGACAAAACTTATCATAGACGATAAATTTTCCCAAAGTGCAGATGTAAATTCATCTGAAAAGATAGATTGGGCAAATTTCGTTTCCTCATACAACCTTGACCCAAAAGATTACTATGTTGTCGAATCTTTATATCTTGAAGCAGGGAATCACAAAATAAAAGTTACTCTCCCCTGTTTTGAAGAGAAGGTTTTCACTCTTCCAATAAGTCTCGATCTCGAAAACAACAAACCCGGTTACATAAAACCGATCTCTCTTTCAAAAGAAACCGCTCTACTTAAAGTTGAATCTCACCCTTCAAATGCTAAGGTTGAGATAGATGGATCTTTATATGGAATGACTCCTCTTGAATTAAAAGATTTCTGTTCGGGTGAGCATTCTGTAAGAATTTACAAAGAGAATCAGGGTGAATACAGGGGAAAGATTGAGATTAGAAATGTAAAAGAGTATCTTCTGAAAGTAAAATTAAGACCTACTGTGTTGTATGTTGGAATCACATCAGATCAGGAAACTTTGAATTATGCGACAGGAGCTTTTGGCTCATCTTTAAAAGAAAATTTACAAAACATTTCATCTTTTAATATAAAGAACTCTGAAGAGCAAAATCCCCTCCTTCCCGACCTCTTTTTTACAAAGGGAGTCGAGGAATCTGAACAAAGAAAGATGGTCAAATCTCTCTGTCAAAAGTATAATTGTGAAGGATTACTTGTTGCAAGAACTTTCGTACAGGGAGAAAATAAAATAGCATCTTTGAGGCTTTTTGTTCCAGACTTTGATGGATTTGATGAAACAAACTCCCTACTCATTGACAACTCAGATCCCTCCTTCTTAATAAACAACTTTGACAAAGTTAAAGAGGAGAAAAAGTTTGTCATTTCAGTTGTCCAAAGCGAAGAGAGAGGAGTTATTCTGCTTTGCTTTGACCCATCAAATAGAGATTTGCAAAAAGGAGATAAAATTCTCAAAGTGAACGGTGTTTCAGTTTCAAATGAATCTGAATTTATAAAGCAACTTAGAGGAGAAAAAGAAAAAGTAACGCTGACGGTTGAAAGAGGCTTATCAAGTAAAGATGTTGATTTAAAAAAATCAAAGATTATAAAACTATTTCTTTCAAGAGATGAGGGATTAAGAAAGAGATTTCTTCTTGATAGACAGAGTGTCCTCTCAAGCGAAAGCAGTGAAGAAAAAATAGTATCCGAGATAAACCTTGGAATAAGTTTAATTTATCTTGGTGACTACAAACAGGCACTCTCCTCCTTTGAAAAAGTTAACCTTGATGAGGGAAATCTATTTCTCTCAAATTCTGTTAAGTATTTCAAAGTTCTTTGTTTTGTCAAAGAGGGAAATTTTGAAGAGGCTAAGAAGTTACTTCTTGAAATTGCCTCCGATAAATCAAATCCATATCTTGGAAATACAAATGAAGTCTTAATTTCACCGCTTGTTTCAGACCTCTACTCAAGAATTAATGAAAGGAGGTGATAAAATTGAAAGAAAGAATACCACGACTTACAAGTTTAAGCCACGGTGCAGGTTGAGCGTGCAAGATTGGTCAAGAAGACCTTGTGGAGGTCCTCCACAAACTGCCCAAATTTAAGAATAAAAAACTTCTGAATGCAACGGATGAGGCAGAGGACTGCGCAATTTATGAGATTGATGATTGCAGGGTTATGGTATTTTCCGTTGATTTTTTCACCCCAATAGTTGATGACCCCTTAACCTTTGGCGAAATTGCAGTTGCCAATTCTCTTTCCGATATTTATGCAATGGGGGCAAAACCTGTAATTGCTTTGAACATAGTTGCCTATCCTGTTAGAAAATACAGGATTGATGAACTAAATCAAATCCTGAAAGGAGGTGCAAAAAAGGCAAAAGAGGCAAAATGTCTCATTGCAGGTGGGCATACAATTGATGACCCTGAACCAAAATATGGACTTGCAGTTATTGGCTTCTGTAATAAAAATGAACTTTTAAGAAAAAAAAATGCTAAAGAGGGGGATAGAATAGTTTTAACAAAAAAGATTGGTACAGGAATTTTAACAACTGCATTAAAAAATAGTTACCTAAAGGAGAGTGATATAAAAGAAGCGATTGATTCAATGAAAAGTTTGAATGATAAAACCTCTTCAATCGCCTCAAAGTCAAAATTAAAATGTGCAACTGATATTACAGGCTACGGAATTGCAGGACATCTTCTTGAAATATGTGAATCCTCATCTCTTTCTGCTGTTGTTGATTTTAATTCAATCCCATTCTTTAAAAATGTCAAAGAGGTTGCTCTAAATGGATTTATACCCGGAGGGACAAAATCAAATCTCTCCTTTGTTAAAGATAAACTTAAAGTCAAAGGGAAATTTAATGAAATGGAACTTTTACTCTTTTGCGACGCCCAAACATCCGGAGGGTTGTTGCTTTCCGTCCCGGAAGAAAAGATGGATGATTTAAGAAGAGATTTTGAGAAAGAATCCCTCTTTTACAAGGAAATAGGATACTTTAAAAAAGGCAAAGGAGAAATAATTTTAAATAAATCCGTGTTATAATTAAACTCTCGAAAGGAGGATACTATTATGAAAGGAAAAGAAGAAGTAATTAAATCTTTAAACCATCTTTTAACAGAGGAACTTACAGCGATAAACCAGTATATGCTGAATGCGGAAATTTGCGACAACTGGGGTTATGAGAAACTACACGAGCATTTTGAAAAACAGGCAATCGATGAGATGCACCATGCTGAATGGCTAATTGGAAGGGTAATTTTTCTTGATGGACACCCCAATGTTTATAAGATAAACCCCTTCAAGCCGGGAAAAGATGTTAAAGAAATGCTTGATAAAGACCTTGAATCTGAAGCGGATGCAGTGAAAATTTACAATGAGGCAATTGATCTTTGCGCCAAACAACTTGACAACGGCTCAAGAGATCTTCTCATTAAAATTTTAAACGATGAGGAGAGACACATAGATTGGGCTGAAGCACAACTTGACCAGATAAATCAGATGGGTTATGAAAACTATCTAATGAGTTTGAAATAGGATTTTATAAAATGAGTTTATAAAAAAAGGGGAGATTAATCTCCCCTTTTTTATTTTTTTCTTGCTTACGGTTTTGTTGAATCGTAGTTCTGTCCATCGTCAATTGGGGTGTCTTTCTTGTCGTGGGGAACTCCAACCTTTACAGAACCGCTACATTCTCCACCTTTTGAATCTACCGCTTTGAAGTTTATCTGATAAACTCTTCCATTTCCCGTTCCACTTCTTTCACTTCTTACCTG
>DHFQ01000012.1 GCA_002402325.1 Candidatus Aminicenantes bacterium UBA4820 | reverse complement strand
GTGGTAGAGTGTTAGCTTCCCAAGCTGAAAGTCGCGGGTTCGAATCCCGTCGCCCGCTCCATTTATATTCCCAAAGAAGGGGGTCTTCAACCCCCCTCTTAGGCACTCCGCTCCGCTTCGTTGAATACCCCCCAATAGGAATGCTCTTGAGACGGAGTGAATCCGATGCTCAGAGCGTTAATGATTTCAAGTTAAAGGGATTGGAAACCGCGACCTGTCAAGAGGGTTTCAGGGGGAAAGGGGAGTTTTCCCCTGAGCAATTTAGCCCCCGAAGTAGCGAAAGAGAGCAGGGAGCGAAGCGACCGTTGAGGGAAAACTGCGAAAAGTTTTCCCTTAAGGAGCGAAGAATGAGCGACGGAGCGTGGTTCGAATCCCGTCGCCCGCTCCANNGAGGTCACCAGTTCAATTCTGGTCGCGGGCTCCACTGGAGACCTCGTATAATGACAAATGAAATAAATATCTCAATCATTGGAAATGTTGACCATGGGAAAAGTTCTCTTCTTGCCGCTTTGAGTAACTCTTTTTCAAAAATTGGCTTAGCCCCTTTTGTTCCTTATGAACAGATTGACCTTGCCACATTTAACGGAGAGGGGGGAGTAAAACTTAACCGGGCTGAAGTGAAAATTGCTGGAAAAGAAAATGTTTATGCACTATCAGATTATCCAAGCCATCAGGATTTTATAAAAAATCTTGTCTATGGTGAAAAGGTTGATGGCGTGCTTCTTGTAATTTCTGCGGCAGATGGTCCAATGCCCCAAACCAGAGAACATTTGAGACTTGCAAAGAAAGTTGGCGTAAAAAAAGTCTTAATTGTTTTAAACAAAGTTGATATGGTAAGTGAATCTCTTCAAGAAATGGTAATAAAAGAGGTCAGGCAACTTTTATATGAAGAGGGTTTTGAATGTTCAGAATGCCAAACCATCAAAGGAAGTGCTCTTCTTGCAAGAAAGTGTGGATGCGGCAAGAAAGAGTGTGAAAAGTGCGGATTCCTTTTTAACATCTATGAAGAAATGGAAAGGTGCTTTAGTTTATCCGAAAATAGAGATGAAAAGGCGCTGTTTGTTGCCTCTAACTCTTCAGACACTCCATTTGGAATTCCAGTGGTGAAAGGAGAGTTGATTTCCGGAAAATTGAAGAAAGACTCAACATTGAGCGCTTTAATTGGAAATGAAATAAAGTCTTTAGTTATAAAAGGTCTTGAAGTTGAAGGGATAAGCGTTGATGAGGTTATGGCAAAATCTGCTGTTTCATTGTATGTAAGCGGAGTTAAATCAGATGATATTTCAAAGGGAGACCTTTTTTTTGATGAGAATGGGGTAAAATTGGAGAACAGTTTTGAATCCCTGATTTATCTTTTTAGAAAAGAGGAGGGAGGGAAGCAAAATCCGATTAAAATTGCTGATGAGATTGAAGTTTCCCTTTTTGGAAAGAAATTTAAGTCCTTACTAATTCATTCATCAGAGAAAGAGCAGGTATTCCCTGGAGATAATGCAACTGTTTCTTTCAAACTTGAAAAAGATTATGTTCTTAAAAATAACTTTTCCTTTTCCATAATGGAAGGGGAGAAAATAGTTGGCGTTGGTAAAATAGTCAAGATAGGAGAATAAAAATGAGAGATCTTATTCACCTTCAATGTACAGAGTGCAAAAGAAAAAATTACACGACGACAAAGAACAAGAAAAAACATCAGGAAAAATTTGAAGTAAAGAAGTATTGTCCTTTTTGTCGTGCCCACAAACCTCACAAGGAGGTCAAATAACTATGGAATTTTTGCAGGCCAGTAGCTCAAGTGGTAGAGTACCGGTCTCCAAAACCGGGTNNTTCAAGTCCCTCCTGGCCTGCCATCTGTATTGGGGTTTTGAATGAAAATAGCGGACTTTTTCAAGTCAATCTTTGCCTTTTTAAAAGATGTTAGAATGGAAATCAAGAGAACATCCTTCCCGAGTAAAGAGGAGGTAATTGATACAACTCTCGTAGTGATTGTTGTTTGTATTATTTTTGGGGTTTTTCTCTGGCTCGTTGATCAGGCTGTGTTTAGCATTATTCAGTTTCTCTTGCAGAAGTTGGGATAAGGAAGAGCGTGATGGCAGAAGGAATGCAGTGGTATATTGTCCACACCTATTCGGGTTTTGAACAGAGGGTAAGAGATATCCTTTTGAACAGGATTGAATCTTATGGAATGAAAGACCTCTTTGGAGAAATCTTGATTCCCATTGAGAATGTTGTAGAAATAAAAGAGGGAAAAAAGAGGGTTTCAAGCAAGAAGTTTTTTCCCGGCTATATCCTCGTTCAAATGGTTATGAGTGAAGAGACGAAACAACTTATAAAGAATACCCCAAAGGTAACCGGTTTTGTTGGTGAAGAGGCAATGTCTGTAGAAGAAGTGGATAGAATATTGAGCCACATTAGTAAAAGCACTGAAGCGCCAAAGCCTAAGGTTACATTTGATGTAGGAGAGAAAGTTAAAATCACTGATGGGCCGTTTGCGTCTTTTCAAGGTGTTGTTGAATCAATCAATACTGACAAAGGAACACTTACGGTTATGGTTACAATATTTGGAAGATCAACCCCTGTTGAACTAAATTTTCTTCAGGTAGAAAAATTTTAAAGATGGAGAAGTAAAATGGCTAAGAAAATTGTTGCTGAAGTTAAATTACAAATTCCTGCTGGAGCGGCAAATCCTGCTCCCCCAATTGGTCCAGCATTGGGACAACACGGTGTCAACATTATGGCATTTTGCAAAGATTTTAATTCAAAAACAAAAGGACAGGAAGGGTTTATAATTCCAGTTGTAATTACAATTTATTCTGACAAATCCTTCAGTTTTATAATGAAAACCCCCCCCGCTTCAGACCTTTTAAAAAAGGCTGCCGGGATTGCAAAGGGTTCTGGGGAACCAAATAAAAACAAAGTTGGCAAGGTTACAATGAAGCAGGTTGAGGAGATAGCAAAACAGAAAATCAAAGACCTCAACACCAAAGACCTTGAATCAGCCAAAAAGACGATTATGGGTGCCGCAAGAAGTATGGGCATAGATGTTATTGATTAGTTAAGGAGATAAAAATGGCTAAGATAGGCAAGAAACACAAATCCGCTTTGACTCAAGTTGAAGACAAAACATATTCAATTGAAGAGGCAGTTCAACTTTTGAAAAAAATTCATTATGCCAAATTTGATGAATCGGTCGATGTCGCCTTGAACCTTTCTGTAAATCCGAAGTATGCTGACCAGAATGTTAGAGGCACAACAACATTGCCGAATGGTCTTGGCAAGAAAATAAGAGTTCTCGTCATAGCACAGGGGGAAAAAATAAAAGAGGCTGAAGAGGCAGGGGCTGATTTTGCTATGGGAAATGAGGCAATAGAAAAGATACAGGGCGGATGGTTTGATTACGATGCAATAGTTGCAACCCCTGATATGATGAAGGAAGTTGGAAAGTTGGGTAAGGTTTTGGGTCCCAAAGGCTTGATGCCAAATCCCAAACTCGGCACAGTAACTTTTGATGTTGGAAAGGCGGTCAAAGAACTTAAAGCCGGGAAGGTTGAGTTCAGAGTCAACAAAGAGGGTGTTATCCATAGTTCGATTGGAAAAATTTCTTTTGACGAGGAAAAATTGCAGGAGAACTTAAAGGCTTTTCTTGATGCAGTTATTAAAGCAAGGCCTCAAAGTTTAAAAGGAAAATATTTAAAGTCTGCCTATATTTCAACAACGATGAGCCCGGCAGTTAAACTCTTAGTTTCAGAGCAATAAGGAGGTAAAAGGTGAACCGCACAGGTAAACAGGAAATCATCAAAGAAATGCAGGGAGTCCTTCAAACTTACTCTTCTTTCTACTTTGTGGATTATAAGGGATTGAAGGTTAAAGAAATAAGCGACTTAAGAGACAAAATAAAGGAGTCAATGGGCTCAATGAAGGTTGTAAAGAATACTTTGCTAAAAAAGGCTTCCTCAGATATGGAGTTAAAGCCTGTTGAGAAGTTTTTGCAGGGTCCTACAGCAATAGCCTGGTCAAGTAGTGATCCTATTCCACTTGCCAAAACGCTTGTCTCTTTCGCAAAAGATAATCCAAACTTGAAGATTAAAGGTGGTTTTGTCGATGGTAGTCTTCTTTCTATAAATGAAGTTGAGACATTGTCAAGACTTCCGGGATTGATAGAATTAAGGTCCCAAATTGTAGGTCTTTTGCAAGCTCCGATGTCGAAATTCTTAAGAATTTTAAAGGAACCAGCAAGAAGTGTGGCAGTTTGTATTGGTGAAAAATCTAAAAAATAATTTGTTTTTACATTTCGTTAAGGAGGATTAGATGGCTGATCTCAATCAAATCGTTGAACAACTCAGTTCACTCACGGTAATGGAAGCCGCAGAACTCAGTAAAATGCTCGAAGAAAAATGGGGCGTTTCTGCAGCATCTGCTGCCCCTGTAATGTTTGCTGCTCCTGGCGCCGCAGGTGCCGCACAACAGGCAGAAGAAAAAACCGAATTTGATGTAATTTTAAAGAGCGCTGGTGACAAAAAGATTGAAGTCATCAAAGTGGTCAGAGAAATTACATCGCTTGGTCTAAAAGAGGCTAAAGAACTTGTCGAAAGTGCACCAAAGCCGATCAAGGAAGCCATTCCAAAAGAAGAGGCTGAGTCAATCAAAAAGAAACTTGAAGAAAAAGGCGCAGTAGTAGAAGTCAAGTAGTTTTTCTCTCAACTTTGCACAAGGTAGGGTTAAAATTCTTAACCCTGCCTGTGTATTTTTTTGTTAAAGGAGTTTTTTATGGCTAAGTTTATAGAAAGAGGAACACGCAAAAGGCTTGATTTCTCAAGAATTGTAGATTCTATACCAATGCCAAACCTTCTTGAAGTTCAAAGAGAATCATACAGAGAGTTTCTTCAGATGGATCTCTTACCGGAAGAGAGGGAAAATAAAGGCTTGCAAGAGGCTTTTTCATCTATTTTTCCAATTGAAGATTTTAGAGGTGAATGTTCAATACATTATGTTGACTACACGCTCGGTGATTGGGAATGTAGATGTGGAAATCTCAAAGGAATAGAAAATTTAAGACAAAGTTGCAGACATTGCGGTGGCAAAATAGTTGTGAAGGATACAAGAGAACCTGAAGTCCAGTGCGAAAAATGCGGACAGAGAACAAAACTTCACATTCCAAGGTGTCCACTTTGCGATGATTATGTTTCCTTAAGAATTAAAACCTCTGTATCCGAATGTCAGGAGAGGGGTATGACTTACGGAATCCCTCTAAAAGTTAAAGTGAGGCTTGAAGTTTATCAAAAAGGTTCGGGAAATCCTCCAAGGGTTCTTGATATCAAGGAAGAGGAAGTTTTCTTTGGAAATATGCCCACTATGACTGAAAAGGGAACATTTGTGATAAATGGAACGGAAAGGGTCGTCGTGAGTCAGTTGCACCGTTCTCCGGGTGTTTTCTTTCAAACCAACGACCAGAAATCTGAGTTTGAGGCAAGAATTATACCTTCAAGAGGCTCGTGGGTTGAAATTTTACTTGATACAAAAAACATTCTCAACCTTTCAATAGATAGGAAGAAAAAAGGATTTGCCACAGTGCTTTTGAGGGCTATGGGACTGGGAGATACAGAAAGTTTATTGAGGCGTTTTTATCCCGTTGATACTCTCAAGTTTGAAAAGGGTAAGGTCAAAATAAATGTTTCGGAGAGAATCGTTAACCTTGTCCCTACAGAAACAATTGAAAAAAGAGGCGAGAAACTGGTTGAAAAAGAGAAGAAGATTAGAAGAAGCCAGATTCAAAAACTTATTAAAGAAAAAGTTAAGGAATTGAGCATAGAAGAAGATAGCATAGTTCAATCATATTCAGTCAAAGATGTTGTTGATGAAGAAACAGGTGAAATTATCATTGAATCTGGCCAAAAAATTGAACCAGAAAAAATTGTTGTGTTAATTGAGAAGGGTTTGAAAGAAATTGAAGTTATCTTTCCTGATGCGACAGAAATAGGTGCATCAATTATCGAAACAGCCTCAAAAGATGATTGCAAAACTCAGGATGAAGCGATAGTTGAGTTCTTCAGGAAGGTAAGACCCGGTGATCCTGTTACGCTCGAAGGGTCAAAGAACTTTTTTAATTACAACTTCTTTGACAGAAAAAAATATGATTTTTCAACTGTAGGTGCTTTAAAATACTTAACAAAACTTCATTCAGAAAGAATAAAGGATTTAACTCCGGAGCAGTTTGAGGAGGAACTTGAAAAGAAGAGAATTCTCGGGCTTGAGGATTATTGCGACATAATTGAATATCTTTTGAAATTGAGAAATAAACCAGAGGAAGTTGATGACATTGACAACCTTGGAAATAGAAGGGTAAGATGCGTTGGAGAACTTCTTGAAAATCAAATAAGAATAGGGCTTGCGAGGATGGAGAAGGCAACGAAAGAGAAAATGAGTGCAATAACTTCCCTCTCTACCGCAATGCCAAGAGACCTTCTAAATGCAAAACCCGTAATAGCCTCAATAATGGAATTTTTTGGCTCTTCACAACTTTCTCAATTTATGGATCAGACAAATCCACTTTCCGAAATTACGCATAAAAGAAGATTGTCAGCATTAGGTCCAGGCGGTTTGAACAGAGACAGAGCCGGGTTTGAAGTTAGAGATGTCCATCCAAGCCATTATGGAAGGCTTTGTCCTATTGAAACTCCAGAAGGTCCAAACATAGGGTTAATCTCTTCTCTTTCTACATATTCAAGGATAAACAAATATGGCTTTATTGAAACGCCCTATAAAAAAGTTGAAAATGGCAGAGTTCTAAACCATCTTCAAATAACATATCCGGGTGAAAGTTCCTTCAAAATGGGAGAAATTGTCGCTGAAGGAAACTTTTTAAAAGAAATAAATAGACTAAAAAAAGATGGAAAAAAGAAGTTACCAAAGGCTACTCCTTACGCTTTTTATCTTACAGCGTGGGAAGAAGACAAATATGTAATCGCACAAGCCAACAGTGTTGTTGATGAAAAGGGTAATTTGGTTCAAGACAAAATTGAGTGCAGGAAGGCGGGAGAAGCCATAATGGCTTCAAAAAATGAGGTTGAACTCATTGATGTCTCTCCAAAGCAACTTGTTTCAATCGCTGCTGCACTGATCCCATTTCTTGAACACGATGACGCAAACAGGGCTCTTATGGGATCAAATATGCAGAGACAGGCGGTTCCTCTTTTAAAACCTAAGGCACCTGTGGTGGGAACGGATGTTGAATTGACAGTCGGAAAAGATTCAGTATCAACTCTTGTTTGCAAGAGGGATGGAATTGTTGATCAGGTAGATGCAAACAGAGTTATCGTTAGAGTAAGCGAAGGTGATTCGGATAAATCTTACGACTTTGGAGCGGATATTTACAACTTGACAAAGTTTCAAAGATCCAATCAGAACACCTGCATTCACCAGAGGCCTGTAGTTGAAGTTGGCCAGAGGGTTAAGGCTGGTGATGTTCTTGCTGATGGACCTTGCACCGATGAGGGGGAGCTGGCACTTGGAAGAAACATACTCGTCGCCTTTATGCCCTGGAGAGGATACAACTACGAAGATGCAATTTTAATTTCTGAAAAAGTTGTAAAAGAGGATGTTTTCACTTCAATTCACATAGAAGAACTTGAAATTCAGGCGAGAGATACAAAACTTGGCAAAGAGGAAATAACAAAAGATATTCCAAACGCCAAAGAGGAACTTTTAAAAGACCTTGATGATTGTGGAATTATAAGAATTGGAGCAACTGTCAAACCAGGGGATTACCTTGTCGGAAAAGTTACACCGAAGGGCGAAAGCCAGATGACACCTGAGGAGAAATTGCTCAGGGCAATTTTCGGAGAAAAATCGGCAGAATATAGAGACGCTTCTTTAAAATGCCCGCCAGGAATTTCGGGTGTTGTTGTCGATGTAAAAATTTTCACGAGAAAAGATGAGAAAAAGGATGATAGAACAAAATCTATAGAAAAAGAGTACCTCTCAAAACTGAGGAAAAACCTGGAAGACGAGGTCAGAATTTTAAGAGAAGAAAACCGCAGAACAGTTATGGATATTCTTGTTGGCTCCATAGCAGATAGTGATGTCGTCGATAAATACACCAAAAATGTTGTCATTCAAAAAGGACAGACCCTCACAAGAGACGCCCTTTCAAAAGTAAGGGCAGAACTTCTTTCCAATATTTATGTTAAAGGAAAGACTCCAAAGACAACGAGCGAGATAAATAAAAAGATCAGTGAAATTGAGGAAAGAACAAGAAGAAAAATTGAAATCCTTGAAAAGGAGTACAAAGAAAAAGAGGATAGCCTTGCAAGGGGAGATGATTTACTTCCCGGTGTAATCAAGATGGTTAAAGTGTATATTGCTATAAAAAGAAAAATTCAGGAAGGCGACAAAATGGCGGGAAGGCACGGAAACAAAGGGGTTGTGAGTAGAATTCTTCCAGAAGAGGATATGCCATTTCTTCCCGATGGAACTCCCGTTGAGATAGTCTTGAATCCTCTTGGAGTTCCAAGTAGAATGAATGTTGGTCAAATTCTTGAAACCCATCTTGGTTGGGCTGCAAAATCTCTTGGATTACAGGTTTCAACCGCTGTCTTTGATGGAGCAAAAGAGAAAGAAATTAAAGATCTTCTTAAACAAGCGAATTTGCCTGAAGATGGGAAGGTAAATTTGAGAGATGGAAGAACCGGTGATTTCTTTCAAGAAAAGACAACAGTAGGGATAATTTATATGATGAAACTTGCCCACCTCGTTGAGGATAAAATTCACGCAAGGGCGATCGGTCCTTACAGTTTGATAACCCAGCAACCTCTTGGTGGAAAGGCTCAATTTGGAGGACAACGATTCGGAGAAATGGAAGTGTGGGCACTTGAAGCTTACGGTGCAGCAAATATTCTTCAGGAAATTCTTACTGTAAAATCTGATGACATCTTTGGTAGAACGAAGATGTACGAAAGTATTGTCAAAGGTAAATTTCCTGATGAGCCGGGCGTTCCAGAATCTTTCAATGTTCTTGTGAAAGAGTTACAGGGGTTGGGCATAAATGTAAAATTGATTGAAAAAGAAGAATCAGAGGCTCAATAAATAAATGGAGCCAGAAGGAGTGTTGCCTTGAGAAAAGCAACTTATCTTGAAAAAAGCAAAAGTATTAACAAAATTCAAGCAATTCAACTTAAATTAGCATCACCAGATGACATTGTTTCATGGTCTTTTGGAGAAGTTACGAAACCAGAAACCATAAATTACAGGACATTCAAACCTGAAAGAGATGGACTTTTCTGCGCCAAAATTTTTGGACCAATTGCAGATTATGAATGTCTGTGCGGAAAATTCAAAAGAATGAAGTATAAGGGAATAACCTGCGACAAATGTGGTGTTGAGGTCATTCCATCAAAGGTCAGAAGAGAAAGAATGGGGCATATAGTCCTTGCATCACCTGTGAGTCATATCTGGTTTTTGAAGGGAACTCCACCAAGGATTTCGACAATTCTTTCAATGAAAAATAAAGATGTTGAAAGTGCAAACTACTACGAGCAGTGGATTGTTACAGACCCTAAATCGCTTGTTGTGGAAACAGAAAAGGTCAAAGAGGCGTATCGAAACAAATATCCACAGGACACACCGCAAGAAAGAAATAAAGTTTTAAAAAATATTGACGAAATGGTGTGGCAATATGACAAAGTCCCAAAGAGAAAAAAAGATGCCGAACAGCACTTTGAACTTTTGATGAAGTTTGCAGACAACGCTCTAATTTACAATCCTGACCTTGAAAGTGAAAATGTTTTAAGATACAAGGCGCTTCTTTATGACAAAACAGTTGACGCACTAAGAACAGTTTATGGTAAAGATTCTTTTGTTTGTAGCATTGGGGCATCTGCAATCAAAGAACTTTTATCTCACTTTAATCAAACCTGCCAGTGTCCATCCTGTCAGAATGCCAAAAGTAGTCATAAAACAAGGATGGAGTGTCAAAGAGATATTTTGAGGTCTTACTTAAAGATTGAAACCAATATCCAGAAAAAAACAAATACAACAAAAAAGTTGAGAATAATTGAATCCTGTTTAAACTCTGATATAAAGCCCGAATGGATGGTTCTCGATGTTTTGCCTGTCATTCCTCCTGAGTTAAGGCCTCTCGTTCCTCTTGATGGGGGAAGATTTGCCACCTCTGACTTAAATGATTTGTATAGAAGAGTCATAAACAGAAACAACAGGCTCAAAAGACTAATAGATATGAAGGCTCCAGATGTCATAATCAGGAATGAAAAAAGGATGCTCCAGGAAGCTGTAGATGCTCTATTTGATAATGGAAGAAGAGGAAGAGTGATTAGAGGTTCAAACAACAGACCGCTAAAATCTCTCTCCGATACTCTAAAGGGGAAACAGGGAAGGTTCAGACAAAACCTTTTGGGAAAAAGAGTTGACTACTCTGGAAGATCTGTCATTGTTGTTGGACCAGAATTAAAACTCAACCAGTGTGGACTTCCAAAGATAATGGCGCTTGAATTGTTTAAGCCCTTTATATGCAATAAACTTCAGGAGAGGGGATATGTCCAAAGTTTCAAAGAAGCCAAATCTATGGTTGACAGAGGTGAACCGGAAGTCTATGATGTGCTCGATGATGTCATTCAAAGCCATCCCGTTTTGTTAAACCGTGCTCCAACACTGCACAGGCTTGGAATTCAGGCATTTGAACCTATTTTGGTAGAGGGCAAGGCAATAAAACTTCATCCTCTGGTTTGCACCGCATTCAATGCAGACTTTGATGGAGACCAGATGGCGGTTCACATTCCTCTGTCACCAGCGAGTCAGGCAGAAGCAAATATTTTAATGCTTTCTTCAAACAACCTTCTTTACCCCGCAAATGGGGCGCCAATAACTGTTCCAACCCAAGATATGGTGCTGGGAATTTACTATCTTACACTTGCATTAAATGGTCAAAAGGGGGAAGGTAAAGCATTTCCCTATTTTGATGAAGCCTATCTCGCCTGGCAAAATAGATATGTTTCATTACATTCAAAGATCAAAATTAAGTATAGTGGAAAATATATTGACCTTGATCATAACCCCGATTTGCTTGAGGCTGATACATTCGAGGCGAAGAATGAAATGCTTGAAGTAACCGTTGGGAGATTAATTTTCAACTCAGCCTTGCCGGAAGGGATGCCGCTTCTATTGGGACTTATTAAGAAAAAGCAATTGAAGGACATTTTCACCTATGTCTTTAGAGCCTTCGGAAGAGAATCGCTCGTGAAGATGGCAGATCAGATAAAGTCACTGGGCTTTACATTTGCAACCTCAGCAGGCATATCCTTTGGGCTTGAAGATATGGAAGTTCCAAAAGAGAAAAGTGAACTCGTCGATAAGGCATTAAAAGAGGTAGATGAAGTTGAAAGACAATACAGAGAGGGAGCGATAACAAACAGAGAAAGAAAAAATAAGGTTGTTGATATATGGAATCAGGTTACAGATCAGGTTGCAGATGCAATGTTCAACAATATGAAGCAAAAACAGGAGTCAAAAACTGGAACTTTCAACCCCATTTACATTATGGCTGATTCAGGTGCAAGAGGGTCAAAACAGCAGATAAGACAACTTGCTGGAATGAGAGGGTTGATGGCTAAACCATCGGGTGAAATTATCGAACAACCAATCATAGCAAATTTCCGTGAAGGATTAACAGTGCTTGAATACTTCAACTCAAGCCACGGAGCAAGAAAAGGGCTTGCTGATACAGCCTTAAAAACAGCTGATGCTGGTTATCTAACTAGAAGGCTTGTTGATGTTGCTCAAGATGTTATCATAACGGAAGATGATTGTCATACCATTGATGGAATTTTTATTCAAGCGTTAACAGAAGGTGGAAGAATCATTGAACCTTTAAGAAATAGAATTGTTGGAAGGGTTGCTCTTGATGACATAAGAGATCCCTATTCAAGAGAAGTCATCGTGAATGCAAATGAACTTATAACCGAAGATCTTGCAAAACAGGTTGAAGATGCAGGTATTGAGAGGGTTAAAATCAGATCTGTTTTAACCTGTGAAACAAGAAGGGGGGTTTGCGCCAAATGTTATGGAAGAAACCTCTCTTCAAACAGTATGGTTGAACTTGGAGAGGCAATTGGAGTTATGGCGGCACAGTCAATCGGAGAACCGGGAACGCAACTTACTATGAGAACCTTCCATATAGGAGGAACTGCAACAAAAGAGGCGATGGAGACTCAACACCTTGCCAAAAATAATGGAAAGGTGAAATTAGTCAACATAAAGACGATTGAAGATGAATCAAAAGGAAAAGGCAAAAAAGATTTGATCTCAATGAACAGGGGAGGTTTTATAGTAATTGAGGATGAGAAGGGAAGGGAAAGAGAAAAATACCCCGTTGTTTATGGCGCCCACATTAAGGTCAAAGATGGACAGAGTGTAAAAAGTAGAGATGTCCTCGTAGAATGGGATCCATACACAAATCCTATTTTGACAGATGTGGGTGGAAAAATTGAATTCAAAGATATAATTGATGGGGTAACCGTCAGTGAACAGACAGACCCGGTTACGGGCTTGAGACAAAGGGTTACGATTGAGCCAAAAGACGCCACAAAAGAGGCAAGGATAGTAGTCAAAGAAGAGGGTAAAAAATCCCACTTCAGATCCTTCTCTTTGCCGTCAGAAGCTCACATAATGGTTGAAGATGGGGATGTTGTCGTTCCGGGAACGATTCTTGCCAAAATTCCAAGAGAAACTTCAAAAACTAAAGATATAGTTGGTGGATTGCCGAGGGTCGTAGAACTCTTTGAAGCAAGGCATCCAAGAAATCCTGCTGTTGTTACCGAAATTGACGGTGAAGTCCATTACGACAAAAAGAGTTCAGCCCAAAGAAGGATAATAGTTGAAAACGCAAGGAGCGGTGAGAAAAGGGAATACAATATTCCTAAAGGAGTTCACATTTCAGTCCTTGAGGGTGAATGGGTTCACGCGGGAGACCAACTTTGCGAAGGTTCAGCGGATCCACACGAAATTTTAAGAGTTCTCGGTATCAAAGACTTGCAGGCATATCTTGTCAATGAAATTCAAGAGGTTTACAGGCTTCAAGGTGTTACAATAAACGACAAGCATATTGAGGTCATAGTCAGGCAGATGATGAGATGGATGAAAATAGACGAAGTGGGAGATTCTAAGTTTCTCGTTGGCCAACAGGTTGACAGGTTTGAATTTCAAAAAGAAAATCAGAAAATTCTCTCTAAGGGAAAGATGCCTGCGATTGGTAAACCTTTACTCCTCGGCATAACTAAGGCGGCGCTTGCAACAGATAGCTGGATTTCAGCAGCGTCATTTCAGGAAACAACAAGGATTCTTACAGAAGCATCTTTATGTGGTTCAATAGATTATTTAAGGGGACTTAAAGAAAATGTGATTTTAGGAAGGTTGATACCAGCAGGTACAGGCTTTTACAAGTATCACGATGTTGAATTAGAAAAAGATGAAACAATAAAAGAAGATACCGTTGATACAACAGACTATCTCGGCATCTCTTATGCTGATGCTTTTGACTTCCTTAATAAAGAGACGCAATCGGATGCATCAAAGGAATTCAACGAAGAAGAGAAAAACGGCTTTGAGAAGATTGAACTGGGAGAAGATAGCGAAAGCGAAGACCAGTAACAGGTTTTTTAAGTGAAAATTTCTCTTATTCAACTTGGATGTCCTAAAAACATCGTTGATGGTGAATGGGTTTTAAACCAGATAATCAATGCAGGTAATACGCTTGTCCCATACAATAAGGCTGAGTGCGTCCTCATAAACACCTGCGGCTTTATTGAAGATGCAAAAAAAGAGTCTCTTGATGTGATTGCTGAATGTATCAAAGACAAAATTGAAGGCAGGATAAAAAAAGTAGTCGTTTTTGGTTGTCTTTCTGAAAGATATAGAGAAGAACTAAAAAAGGGTTTTCCGGAAGTTGATGGTTTCTTCCCCCTCAGTGCGATTAAAAATGCAGTGAGGATGTTAAGCGAAAGTGGAGAAAAATTCAAGAAAGGAAATTTGCCTTTAGAAGAAAACTATGAAAGAGAAATGAGGTTCACGCCTTCTCATTACAGCTACATAAAAATCGGAGATGGATGTAACCATAAATGCACATTTTGTGCAATTCCTTCAATAAGGGGTAAAGAGAAGTGGAGGAAGAGTTCATCAATAGTTAGAGAACTCAAATTTCTTAAAGATGAAGGTGTAAAGGAGGCAATAATTGTTGCTCAGGATACGACCTCATATCATAGTGGGGAAAGTTCAATAGTTGATTTAATAAAGTTAATTGAAAAAGCTGAAAGCCCTGAATGGATCAGATTGATGTATCTTTATCCGACAAAGGTTACCAGCAAATTTTTAAAGGCTATGAAAAACGCTTCAAAAATTCTTCCATATTTTGATATTCCGCTTCAACACATTTCAAAAACAGTTTTATCCTCTATGGGAAGAGCGGGAAGTTATGCTTCATATATCGCTCTCGTTGAAAATATTAGAAAAAGTTTTAAAGATTCCTGTATCAGGTCAACATTTATAATAGGTTTTCCAACAGAAACAAGAGATGATTTTAACGAATTGAAAAAGTTTTTAAATGATGCGGAACTGGATAATGTTGGATTTTTTAAATATTCAAAAGAGGAAGGAACGAAAAGTTTTTCTTATAAAGAAGAAATTTCTGAGGATGAAAAAGAGGAGAGATTAAGCGAAATTGCAGATTTACAAAGGAAGATTAGCCTCAAAAAAAACAGAGCAAAAGTTGGAAAAAAATATGAGGTTCTTGTTGATGGAGTTTGTGAGGAGAGCGATCTTCTTTGTGAAGGGAGAGCGTTTTTTCAATCCCCAGAGATTGATGGCAAAATAATTCTAAATAAAGGTGAATTTAAAATTGGCAAATTTCACACTGTAAAAATCATGCGTGCTTTTGAATATGACCTGATTGGAGAGTTGTGTGTCTCTAAAGAAAAGGTTTAATTTTGAAAAGATTATTTCCTCGTTTTTCTTTAGTGGTTTTTTCCCTTTATTTCCTGGAACCTTTTGTTCGTTTATCATTGTTCTTGCTAATTTCTTTTGCTCAATTTTTTATGAAAAATTTTCTCTATTTGTTCCACCACTCTTTTTAATTGTTTCTTTAATTTTAGGAATTTATCCCGTTGAAAAGGTTATAAGGGCGAGCGGGAATAGGGATCCGAAATGGGTGGTAATTGATGAGGTTGCAGGGCAGAGTATGGCACTAATTTTGATGCCTTTAAATTGGACTACACTGATTCTTTCTTTTGTATTCTTTAGATTTTTTGACATTTTAAAACCCTTTCCCATCAGGCAATCAGAAAAGCTCAAGGGAAGTATTGGCGTCTTTGCTGATGACCTTATTTCGGGGATTTTTGCAAACATTTTAGTTCAGGTTATAATCAGGGTGTTATGATAATTGTTGAAGGTTTAAAAGAGGTTGATAATTTAACAAAACCCGTTATCCTCACGATGGGTAACTACGATGGCCTTCATCGTGGACATAAAAAAATTATTAGAAAAGTTACAACAAGAGCAAGGGAGTTAAAAGGAACATCCGCACTTTTGACATTTGAGCCCCATCCAAGATTGTTGCTTCACAAAGAATCAGCCCCTCCCTTGCTTCTAACAAGAAGTGAAAAAATTGACATTCTTTCACACTGGGGGCTTGATCTTTTTATAGAAGTTGCTTTTAATGAAGAATTTGCAAAAGTCAAAGCAAATCAGTTTTTAGAGATGATAACATCAATTTATCCAATCAAGGAAATTTATGTTGGTGAAGATTTCAAATTTGGAGCGCAAAGAAAAGGTGATAAAGAGACGATACTAAACTTTGCCAGAGAAAGAAATTTTTATGCTGAAGCGATAAGCAAATTAAAAGTAAGAGGGGAAGAGGTTTCTTCAACGCTGATTAGAAAATATATTCTTGATGGCGATATGGAAAAAACGCACCTTCTTTTAGGCAGACCATTTGAAATTAGAGGAGTTGTAAAAAAAGGCGCCAAAAGAGGGCAAATTTTAGGATTTCCAACCGCAAACATAGAAATAGGTAACAAAATAGTACCCAAAAACGGGGTCTACATAACACTGGTTGATATTGGCGAGGAGTTTCTACTCAAATCAATTTCCAATGTAGGTTTAAGGCCTACCTTTGACGATGTAAATAAACCTCTCCTTGAAATTCACTTAATTGATAGGGATATTGATCTCTATTCAAAGGAGTTAAGATGCCTTTTCATCCACAAAGTAAGAGACGAAATAAAATTTTCATCATCCGAAGAATTGAAAAATGAAATAGCAAAAGATGTTCGCTACGCAGTTGATTTCCTTTCCAATTACCATTTACTCAAAAGAAAACTTTTCTGGGGTTGAAAATGAAAAAAATTCTTTTTTTCCTGTTTTTTCTAACTTTCATTTCTATGAACTATTTTTGTCAGGATTATGACCGTATTCTTAAGGAGTTGCCCCCTGTGGGTTCTTACGCTGAATATAAAATGACAAAGATAAGTTCAAAGGAAACGACGGAAAGTGAGGTGAAAGTCTCTGTAACCAAAAAGGAAGTAATTGACAATAAAGAGTACAATCTCGTTGAAATATATCCTTTCACCTTTAAAGCAATGACCGTAAAGACGGGAACGCTTGGGATTTTGCTTAAGAAAAATGCAAGCGATGAAGAGAAAAAGAATTTTATTTTAAGAGCAAAAAAGGTCTATTTTGCTCAAGATGGGAAGGAACCTTATGAGGTTGATGAATCGGTCTTGCATCTTTTAACTTCAGAATCAAACGATGTTAAATACACGAAAGAGGAAAAGGAAGAAAAAAGAGAAGTGGTTGAATTTAAAGACAAAATTAAAAGGGAGGTTATCACCCTGAATTCTCATATAATCTTTGAAGAGAAAGATGGCGACAAAAAGGAGTCAAAGGGGAAAATTGAAATTTCGAAAAATGTTCCTTTTCAACTTGTATCGGAAGATTTCATAGAAAAGAAAATAGGGAAAAATGGTGAATTGAAAAGGGTGAGAAAAAACAAAATTGAACTTATTGATTTTTCTTTCACTGGAGCAAAAAGCAGTTTTCCAGAAAATAATATCAAGAAGAGGGGAGTTTGGGGTATAATATTTTCTTGAGATAATCAAGAATGTAGCCGCAGGCTTCAGCCTGCGAAAAAACAGTAAAAGGATTATAATGCTCTCTTGATGCGGGAGAAAAAAGATGGAGAAGATTGAAATTTTAAAAGAGATGGTTTTGTTTCACAATCTTGATAGCCTTGAACTGATTCAACTAAGCAAGTTTGTGGATCACAAGTTTTACAACGAAGGAGACCTCGTCATAGCGGAAGGAGAAATGGGAGACTCCCTTTTTGTTGTAAAAAAAGGACAGTTTAAAGCCTTTGCTTTAAGAGAAGAGGTTGAGCAACACATAGCCACATTTAATGTAGGAGATAGTTTCGGAGAACTCGCACTTCTCGATAAACAGCCCCGTTCCGCGTCTGTTATTGCTCTGACAGATGGAGAACTCTTAGAATTTACAAAGGATAATTTTGATAAAGTCCTCTCATACTCAGAGAAAATCAAAATAAAAGTTCTTGAAAACATCGTTGCAGACCTTTCACAAAAATTGAGAAGGACAAACGATAGACTTTTAAAACTTTTATGATAGGGAGTTATGGCGGATAAAAAACTTCTTGAAGGAAATGGCGATCTTCTCGAAAGGCAGTGGGAAACAGCCTTAAGGCCCAAAAGTTTTAATGAATATGTCGGTCAAAAAAAGATAACTGAAAACCTGAAACTTTTTATAGGTGCAGCAAAAAAGAGGGGAGAAGCGTTAGACCATGTCCTTATTTACGGTCCTCCAGGGCTCGGAAAGACAACACTCGCACACATAATTGCCAATGAAATGGGGGTAAGTATCAAAGTTACTGCGGGACCTTTAATTGAAAAAGCGGGGGAACTTGCAGCACTCCTGACAAGCCTTGAAAAAGGCGATGTTCTCTTCATTGATGAGATTCACCGCTTGAGTGCGACTGTAGAAGAAGTTCTCTATCCTGCAATGGAAGATTACAAATTGGATATAATGGTTGGACAGGGTCCAGGGGCGAGGTCTCTTACAATTCCACTAAACCATTTTACACTGGTTGGGGCGACAACAAGGATTGGGCTTCTTACAGGACCATTAAGAAATAGGTTTGGGATGACCCTTCGTGTTGATTTCTATCCAGTTGAAGATTTAAGAAGGATAATAAAGAGGTCTGCCGATCTCCTTCTTGTGCCAATTGAAGAAGAGGCTTCAAATGAGATTGCAAAAAGGGCGAGGGGAACTCCAAGGGTCGCAAATAGACTTTTAAGAAGGTTAAGAGATTATGCCCAGATGCTTTCGGATGGAACAATCACGCTTGAAGTTGCTAAAGAGGGGCTTGAAAGGCTTGAAGTTGACAAATATGGCCTTGATGATTTAGATAGAAGGCTTATTCTTTCCATTATTGAAAAATATGCGGGTGGTCCTGTTGGATTAAACACTCTTGCTGCAACACTCGGCGAGGAACCTGATACTCTTGAAGAGGTTTATGAACCCTATCTTCTTCAGATTGGTTTTATTGAGAGAACGAGACAAGGGAGAAAAGCGACAAAAATGGCTTACGATTATTTGGGCATACCTTCCTTCACACCCAAAGTCCCACCCCTTAAAGGATTAGGAGAATAATCTCTTTTCCTTTCAGGAGAAAAAATCCTCCCATTTCAGGGGAGGATTAAGGAGGAGTTTCCTTATTTCCAATGAATCGCCCGTAGCCGCAAGTCTTTAGCCTGAGATGGTTTAATAAATTCAAGATTCAAGACCTGTCAAATTTTATTTTGTCAAGTGTCATTACAAAGTAAAAATTACTCCTTTAAAAAAAATGAATTACAAATCAAGAGAGTCTTCTACTCCTTTCCCTATGATTGAGTTGAAAAGGCAAGGTAAGATTTTAATCCATCAATAGCACCAGCGGGAAGCCTTGCCTTTATCTCCTTTCCAAACTTTTCAAGAACATTCACTGTTTTTTTGCGGATGAAATAGCCTCTCCAATTTCCCAATTGCGTTTGATACCTTCCATTTTATACTTTCTTTTTCTCAAAAGGATTCTTTTCGCGGATTTTTCTTCCACAGGCGAGGATGTAAATCCTCTTCTCCCACGCCCTTATTTGAAATAGAATGGTATGGAGCAAACAAAAACTATTAGAGGAGAAAAACTAAAATCAAAGGTTTCAAAAGGATAGGAAGTGCTCTTCCGTTTTGTAAATCAAGAGGGTGACGAGGCTTAATTTGTTTTTAAAAGACAAATTTTTGAATGTAATTGTTTTTACTTGTAATACAGAGTGTGATATACTTTATTCGTGGCAGAGATAACTGATTTTTTGAGGAAATTAAGACAGGAATCAAAGCTCTGGGTTGATGAAGAGATAATCTCATCAGAACAACAAGAGAAAATCCTTTCTAAGTATAAAATTTTTGAAGAGGCTCAGGAAAAGGCTGGGTCTTCAAAGTTGATAACGGTCATTTCGGTTATGGGGAGCGTTCTTGTAGGAATTGGAGTCATTCTCTTTATAGCATCAAATTGGGGAGTAATACCAAGATTATTAAAACTTTCTATTATATTTATTTCTCTGTTTTCAAGTTATGCTCTGGGTTATTACTTTAGGTATGAGAAAAAAAATTATCCTCGCGTTGGTGGAGCACTAATTCTATTGGGATCAATAATCTTTGGCGCAGGAATATTTTTGATTGCACAAATTTACAACATCTCTGTCCATTATCCAAATGGTCCTCTAATGTGGGCTCTGGGGGTTCTTCCTCTTGCTTATTTACTTAGATTCAAGACGATTCTTTTTCTGTCGCTTATTGACCTTATTATCTGGCTTCCTATGGAGTTACATTTCTGGGTTTTCCCTTATCGCTTCTTTTTGGTCTACATTTCTATGTATCTCCTTTTGGGGTGTTGTTTCTTGATCGTGGGGTTATCTCACTCCAAATTCAAATTTACAGAGGGGTTATCAAGAGTCTATATCATTCTTGGTTCTACTCTTACTTTCGGGGCGAGTTACATCTTTACATTTGAAGTCGTAAAGGAAAAATTTGAACTTACTTCGTCCTTGGCTCCTTTTTTTGTTCTTTTTTCAATCATCTTTTTGATATTTTATTTTTTAAATTTATCTTTTTCAAAAAAGGACAAATTTATTCTCATTGAAAGCACAGTTTTACTTTTTCTTTTTGTCTTTGGTATCTTTTTTGTAATTGAAGCGAATATTTCAAAAGGAGATTTTGTAATCTTTATAACGAATATTTTTTTCGCTTTGATGATAATCGGAATCATCGTTCTGGGATTCAAGAAAAGGGACACTGCCTACATAAACATTGGTTTGCTATTTTTTGTCCTTGACATTTTCGCAAGATATTTTGATTTCTTTTTTAAATTGCTTCCACGATCAATGTTCTTTATCATCGGAGGCTTATTACTGCTTTTTGGTGGGGTTTTCCTCGAGAAAAAGAGGAGGAAAGTTCTCTCCTCTTTTAAACTGAGTGAGGACAAATTATGAGGATAAAGTTTATTTTTATAATTCTTCTTCAGACTCTTCTTCTATTTGGAATGATTGGAATGAGGGAAGTTTGGATTTCAAATGGAACCAAAGTAAAGTTGAAGTGCATTCCAGTTGACCCAAGAGACATTTTTAGAGGAGATTACGCAAGGCTCAATTATGAGATTTCTTCCCTTGATCTTGATTCGCTCAATTGTAAGGAGGATTTCAAAAGAAAGCAAAAAATCTTTGTTACATTGAAGCAAAATGAAAAAGGTTATTACGATGCCGTATCCGTTTCTTCAAAAAAACCCGAACAGGGTATTTTTATGACGGGTGAAACAAGCGATACTATGACTCAATCAAGATGGGATGTAAAGGTGAAAGATGAAAAAGGTGAAGTCAAAAGTCTTAAACCAAATTGGTTTTATGGAATAAAAAATGGTGATAGCATTATTTTTTGCATTGATAAGCAGGACAATGTAATAAACTATTTTAAGGCGTCAACTGAGTACCCACAAAAATGTTATGGGGAAGAAGTAATAACTTTTTCTAGCGTTGTTGAAGAGATCATTGAGACAAAATATAAGAGTGTTAATGTAGAATACGGTGTTGAAAGTTACTTTGTTGAAGAAGGAAAAGGTAGAATTATTGAAGCAGCACCTCGTTCAAAGGAAATCCTGGTTGAAATATCCTTAAACAAAAAAGGAAAAGGGCTAATAACCGCACTCTACATAGACGGAAAAAGATTTTAAATTTTATGCTCTTCAGTTAAACCATCTACTTTTTTTTCTGATATTTTTCTTGCGTTAAATCTTCCATAAGTAAAATAGATAACAAAACCAATCAAAAGCCAAGCTAAAAATCTTATCCATGTTACAAGAGGTAAAGATAACATTAATGTTATGCATGAAAGAAATCCTGCCCCTGAAATTAGCATATACCACGGGACTCTGAAAGGTCTTGGAAGTTCCGGTTTTCTTATTCTTAAAACAAAAACTCCACCAGAAACAATCGCAAACGCAGCGAGCGTTCCTATTGAACAAAGTTCAGCGACAATGTTTATAGGAAGAAATCCTGAGGCTAAACCAACGATTACAGCGGTAGCAATTGTTGTAATATATGGTGTTTTAAACTTTTTATGAACCTTCCTCATAACTTCAGGAAGCAATCCATCTCTCGACATAGCAAATAAAATTCTTGGCTGACCCATCATTAAAACAAGAATGACGCTTGTCATACCTGCTATTGCTCCGATACTTATAAGAACAGAGGCAAATGGTTTATTTATAACATTTAAAACAAGTGCTATTGGTTCTGCGATGTTTTCAAATTGGTAGTAGGGGACAACTCCTGTCATAATTGCTGCTACGGAAATATAAAGAACCGTTGCTATAAAAAGCGAACCAAGTATCCCAATAGGAATATCTTTTTGTGGGTTAACTGCCTCTTCGGCTGCGGTTGAGACTGCATCAAATCCTATAAATGCGAGGAAAACGATTGCGGCTGCCGTCATAACACCTTTAAAGCCAAAGGGCATAAATGGAGTCCAGTTTGCTGGATTTATGTGCCAGACAGCAATTGCAATGAATATCACTATTACAAGAATCTTTATTGCAACAACAACCTTGTTAACATTTGAACTCTCTTTAATTCCTCTTACCAGAAGAACCGCTATTAACGTTACTATCAAAACCGCTGGCAGATTTATTAAACCCGGATTCTTATCCATAATCGGTGGAGCACAAATAATCCTTGGGATTGAATAACCAAAAGGTTCAAGAGTTTTGTTTATAACATTTACAAAATAGCCTGACCACCCAATTGAGACAAGGCTTGCCCCAACTATGTATTCAAGGACGAGGTCCCACCCTATAATCCATGCAAAAATTTCACCGAGAGTAGCATATCCATAAGTGTAAGCGCTACCGGAAACTGGAATCATTGAGGCAAGTTCAGCATAGCATAAAGCCGAACAGGCGCAGGCAATTCCTGCAAGTGCAAAAGAAAGTGTTATTGCAGGACCAGCGTGAATCGCCGCCTCCTGCCCCGGAAGGACAAATATTCCCACTCCAATGATGCAACCAATGCCAAATGCAACAAGGTCCCATGCCGAGAGAGTTTTTCTCAACCCCCCCTCTTTTGATTCGGTGGTTTTGAGAAGTTCTGAAATGGGTTTTGTCCTGAAAATTTCCTTCATAAATCCTCCCCCTTGAAAACTACATAATTTCGCTTTTTCTTATCACGCTAAAGAAGGGATACACTTTTGACAACTCCTCGCCTCCTCCTTCTTCTCTATCAAGAAGTGCTATAACTGCTACAACATTCAGTCCAGAATCTTTTGCCTTATCAATTGCCTTTAAAGTTGAGCCACCCGTTGTAACAACATCATCAACAATTATCGCTCTTTTGCCTTTTTCTACAAGTCCTTCTATAAAGTTGTTGGTTCCGTGTCCCTTTGGCTCTTTTCTTACTATAAAAGCATCTACTGGCATTCCCTCAATTTTTGAGATGAGGGCAACACTTGTAACAATCGGGTCTGAGCCTAAAGTCATTCCTCCGATTAAATCTGCATCTATTTTATTTTTCTTTATTATTTCAAAAAAGCATTTTCCGGTAAGATAGGAACCCTCTGCGGTCAAGGTTGTCAGTTTTGAATCAAAATAATAGTTACTTTTTTTTCCTGAAGCAAGAATAAAATCACCAAATTTGAGCGAATTCTTTTTTAAAAGTTCCTTTAATTTTTCTCTTTCATCCATAATCTTCTCCTTTAACCTTTAAGAATTTCATTTCTGAATCGGGAAAGGTGAGTTCCTCCCCATGTTATTTTAGAACACGAAGGACAAATATAGAAATCTTTTTGAGTTATAAATGTGTATGGCGGAACATACTTTTGAACCCTATCTTTTTCAATTTTAAAGACTTCTGCATTACATTTGAGGCATCTTTTTTTATCTCTTTCATTCAATTTAAAGTGGGATAAAACTTTTTTAAACTGCTCTCCTGGTGAAAAGGAGTCAAGTTCAAAAACTTTCACTCCCTTTTTTTTAAATCTTTTGATTAACTCTCTGTCAAGGGTCAAAAGAGTTCTCCCGCTTTTTTCACATTCCTTTAAAAGCCAATCATCATCGGCATCTTTTAAATATGCGGTATCAAACCCCAAAAATCTTAAATATTTTGCAAGTCTTAAAACCATTGCATCACAAAAGAAAGAGGGTTCATCATAATAAGGAATTTCACCCAACAATTTTTTCATCTCTTTAGAATAATCTTTGTTTTCGTCTCTCAAAGTCAAATGAGGTAGTTCAACAAAAGAGGACTCTTTTTTTCTTGCAAGAATTAAAATCCTTTGAAAATCTGAACTTACACAATCCCTTACATTTCTTAAAATTGCAGGATGAAAGTAATTTTCTTTAAGAGACTTCATCGCCTCCTTCTCTTTTTCTTTTGGAAAAATAAAACAAATCCTTCCCTCTTCTTTCAAATTTTTAAAGGCGCACTTTAAAAAATCTTTAAGAGTTGTATCCTCCCCCTGACGGGACAACCTTCTTTCTTCATCAGGGCTTAAAAGCCCACAGCGAAGGTCAAAAAAAGGTGGATTAAAAACAACTATGTCAAATTTTTTTTCACTTTGATACTCTTTCAAATCGCAGTTAATTATTTCCCAATCGCAACCTTGTAATCTTTTCATTGTTTCATTTGAGCAATAGGCAAGTTTTTCTTGAAGTTCAACTCCGACAATTTTTTGTGGATGATAGAATTGATCTATCAAAGCCATAATTATTGCTGTTCCACAACCTAAATCAAGCACAGATTCTCCATCTCTGACAAAGGAGAATCCAGAAAGAATGACAGAATCTATTGAAAATCTTGCCCCCTTTTTTGGTTGAAGTATCTCTAATTTACCTTTGAGAAACTTTGTCCATTCAAAATCTTCAGACATCTCTTCCCTTGAGAACAACCATCGTGAAATCATCTCTTAAAGGAGCTCCTCCTGTGAACCTAAAGACAGATTTTCTAATTTCCTCAATGATTTCTTGAGGACTTTTATGACAACAATTTAAAACTGCCTCTTCAAGCCTTGTAGTTCCATATTCTTCAAATTGATGGTCAAAAGATTCCGTTACACCGTCGGTGTAGAGAAGAAGGACATCATCCTTTTCCAATTTAAACTGGTACTCTAAAAGACTGTTCATTACCATCTCTTCCGGGAGAGGACCGATTACAAGCCCTTTCACAGGAAGGTATTCAGATTTTCCACCTTTACATAGAAGAGGAGGATTATGCCCTGCCGAAGTTACAATTATCTGGCAACTATCCCTATCAATTGTTAAAGTTATTAAAGTAAGAAAGATTCCCTCTTCGCACAAACTTCCAAACCTCTGGTTCAAAAGTTTTAAAAGTTCTTTGTGATCTTTTACAAGCCCAAATGAGCCGTGAAGCAATCCTTTGGCGAGTGTCATATAAAACGCTGCTTTTATGCCTTTTCCCGAAACATCCCCCAAAAAAGAAAGAATTTTTCTTTCCCCTATATCAATAAAATCGTAGTAATCGCCGCCAACCTCATTTGCAGGCTCGCAGAAAGTGGCTATCTCAATTTTTTCAAGGGTTGGTGGATCTTTCGGAAGAAGTCTTTGCTGAAGACTCTTTGCAATTTCCAGTTCCCTTTCAAACCTCTCCTTTTCCTTTATTTTCTTTAAGTAAAGGGGTTCATAGGGAGTTATTCTATTTATTTCCCTTCCTTTTACTGACCAATAACAGGCAAAGATTAAAAATAGAATAATTAAAATAAGAAGAGACGCTCCCTCTATTGCAATTTGAGCATCTTTAGCAAAAATAAGTATCAGACCTCTTTGAATTGCAAGTGGAAAGAACATTGCAAAAAAAGTTCCAATAAATCCCTCTCTCTGCCAGAATTGGAGTAAAACAAACGAGATAAAGAAGAACATAGCAAAAGAAATATAAAAAGGTTTGTAGCCTGATGTAATTGATGAAACTGAAGCAAAAAAGAGAGACACGATTGATTGGGAGATAAAATTGTTTTTTCTTGAAAGAAGAGACGGGGCAAAGATTCCAAAAAGAATTATGCAAAAATAGGGAAAAATCAAAGATGAAACTAAATTGTTAAACAAAAAAGAGAGAGGAAAAGTTGAACTTACATCAACACAATCAGGAGGAAAAATAACAATTTTGTTTTTCTCTTTCAACTGCTCAATAAAAATATAAACGAGTGGCACAATAAAGAAGAGATTTCCAAAAAAGAATGATCTTAAAACCATCCTTCCATTCTCTTTTACATTTATGTTCATAGAAACAATGGCATCAAAGACTTTTAAGTGTCTATCAAAATTGTCCCTTGTTTTTGATTCTGCAACTGTAAAAATTAAAGAAAGGAAAAAACCAATAACAGTTGACAAGATCAAAAATAAGATGATTAAAAAGAAGTTAAAGGGGAGTCTATATGAAAAAGAAATTAGGGAAATTAAAGTTATTAAAACCCCGAGCCACAAAAGAAGGTTGTAATCGAGTTCGTCTCTTCTTATTTTGAATATTAAAGTTAAAAAAGCAAAAAATCCAAGGATGAACCAGAAAAAGAATGAGACGAGGGCTTCAAACTGTGAAGAATCCTTAGGCTTGAGTTGTTTCTTTAACGCCAACACCCTCTCATATTTTATTCCCTCCTCAGCAATCGTCCATTTATGAGCATAAGATGTTAGAGGAACTCCCTCAATATTTTCATAAAAGATTATTTCATTCCCCTTACCCTCCGCAAGAATAGTACTTTCTTTTGATCTTTGAGATAACTCAAAGGTATCAACTTTTGATGGTTCCATCCTGCTCATTTTATTGAAATTTAGCCCGATTATCTCTCCTATCTCAAAGATTTTTCTATTTTGCGATTTAAGGTCATTTTTGCTTTTTATTTCAAGATATGAAACATCTGAATTTATATCTACTGCTATTTTCAAATAAGGGTCGACATTCTCAATTTTAGTTGATGATTCAGGTTCAAAAAATTCTGTCTCCAAAAAAGTATTGGGTATCTTATCATTAGCAAATTTTAATTCTGCTTTTAATTCAAAAATTCTTTCAAGGATTTTTGCGGTCTCACTTGAAGTATAAACTGATTCTATTTTTTTATATTCTTTCTTTTTGTCGAGGAAGGGGCTTGATAGTTCATTAACCCTCTTCCTTAACTCTTCCCTGTCAAACTGCTGTAAATTAAGAAGTTGAACAAATTGTGGATTTACATTGATAATATAGGTTAATAAGCAAAGAAGACCAATGATTAACGAAATTAGGAAAACAACTCTTTCCTTCATCAACTTTAGGATAAACCAATAATGGAAAGTTTGCAACTTTGACAAACGTAACCCTCATTTTTTTAAAAGGATTTTTAGTTAAAGCAAAACAAAGCAGAAAAATTCTCTTTAATTAACTTTAATTACAACTCCGAAGTGTTTTCCAAAAAGGACAAAGTTGCTTCTAACTTTTCCCCTCACAAAAATCTTTTTCCCTGTTGCAGGAAGGTCTTTAGTCGTAATTACTTTTATTTTTTCAGTCCCATCATCAATGATGAAAGAACCCTCTTTACTTGAAGAAGACAATTTCTGCGATGAGATAACCCTCCCTCTTATAATGACTGTGCGATTTTCGAATTGTTCTGGTTTGGCAACAATATCAGAGATTGGTGTCACAAAATATTTACAGGAAGACAAGAACAAAAAAATTGTTCCAATAGAGATTAAAAGAAGTGAGAATTTTTTAATATTTTGTCTTGACTTTTTTATCGTCATACAAGGCACCAATCGCTTTCATTGCCTGTTCATTTATACTTATACTAAAAGAAGTAGAAAAATATGGTGGAAAAGATGTTCCCGGTTTCGCTTCTTTTAAAGCCTTTGCGGTAATATCGACTAGCGCACTTGCGGGGACAAAAAGAGCCATAGGAATCCCATTAGAGGGGATCTGCTCTGAGAATGCGCAAATAATTTTCTTTTTTTCAATCGCCTTTGTAACCATAAATTTTACTGCATCGTTGTTGTATGCAAGCGGGTCAATGAGAAGAAATGCCACATCAACCTGCCCCAGGAAAAAAGGAAATGGGGAAACAAGATCCTGTGCTTTGTCAACTCCCAACACCTTACATTTGAAACCCGATGATTCTATCTCTCTTTTAAAATAGTCCCCCATCTCTTGATTTACGCTGTTTGTGTAAATAATACCAAAACTTTTTGCGGAATTTGTCTTTGAGAAATAATCCAGAATAGCCTTTACATCAGGATACATTGAGACAAAAGAGACACCTTTGCTTTGGGAGTAAATTTTTGAAAGAGGATTTGGGATGCCAACCGCAACCATATTTGAACACTGGCTTTGAAATGCTGATGTAACAGATTTGGGACCAATTGCGCAAACAAGAGAATCCTTTTGAGGCATAAGTTGTATCAAGGCATCCTCTTCCTTGTCTTTTTCAACAGGAATTGAAGTTTTTACAGTAACTTTTGACGACAACCCATTTGCGACATCTTCATACAGAGGAGTTCCTTTCTGATAAATTATTACACTTTCTTGAGAAAAAAAGGAAAATGGTGGAAAAAGCAATAAAACAAAGAAAGTCATTTTTACAAAAAACAAAAAACAATCTGATTTTTTATTCATCACTTACACCTTCTAACCAATTTTAAGTTTTATTATACCATAATAGGACACTACTTGACAAGCGGTTGTATTTCGTAGTATAAAATAGTCTTTGATTAGTTATTGACAGAGAAAGGGGGTAGCAGATGAAAAAAGTGATTTTTGTGGCGGTGGTTTTAGCGTTATTTTTTGTGGGTGGTGGTTTTTTCAATCCTATTTTTGCATGGCAAAATGATTTTAAATCTGAGATGGTAGATCTGGGTGAAATTTCGCCCTTTGTTAAAAACACAGGGCAGGAGGATCAATCTCTTCTCTTTTATTCTGATAACATCTGGGGAAGGCTCTCAATTAGAGAAAACGACATTGTTTTTCAGATAAAGGTTGAAGAAAATGAAAAAACTTTTTCAATTAAAAACATCTACCTTGAATTTCCTCAAAATTTCAAAGAGAAAATTGGTGGCTTTGGTGAACCAATTTCAAAATTAAACTATTTTATAGGTAATGATCCTTCCAATTGGCACACAGAAATCCCTTTGTATGATTCAGTTGTGATAGAGAACTTTTATAAGGGAAATAGCCTTGTTATTTCTTCATCAAGGAGTCTTAAGCCCTTTATAAGCGGAATAGATGGAGATCAATTAAAAAATTTAATTAAGGTAAAATCAAACATCCCCTGTGAAATTAAAGATGGCTCTTTATTCGTGAAGATACAAGACTCTCTTTTCTCTTTAAATTTTTTCAAAGAAAAGGTCATAAATCAAAGAACCGAATCTCAAAGTCTGGTCTGGTCAACATATCTTGGCGGTAGCGGCGAAGATTGCGCCTTTCAGGTGGTTTTGGATCATTCAAAAAATGTTTATATCGCCGGAAGCTCGGAATCTGTTGACATTCCCACTCCAAATGGATACGATCAAAGCCAAAACTCTTCCCCCTGGTCAGATATGTATGTTGCAAAATTATCTTCAACGGGTAATCAACTTTTATGGGGAACCTACATTGGGGGAGATACTACGGATGTGGCTTGCTCCATTGCCGTAGATTCAGAAGGCAATGTTATAGTAGGTGGGAGGGGAACAAAAAACATGCCTACGCCAAACGGTTATTTGACTTCCCTGCCTCAAGATTGTGCAGTCGCTATGTATCTTGCAAAACTTTCACCTTCTGGATCCTCTCTTTTATGGGGGACATTCATTGCAAAAGGGAAATGTGGAAAATTGATATTGGATTCATCAAACAATGTTGTTTTTGTAGCGAGAGCAGAGAATTCTAACGCTCCCTGTCCAGGTGGTTATGACCAAACTTTTAACGGGGGTGATTCTGATTTATACATTGGAAAACTCTCCTCTCAAGGAAATAGTCTACTGTGGGGAACATACCTTGGTGGTTCAAACGGCGATACCCCTAATGACTATGATATTAGTTCCTACAGAGGACCTTACATTGATCTTAAATTTTCTAATGATGGAAATATTATTGTTGGGACTTCTACAATGTCTTCAAATATTCCCACTCCAAACGGATATGACACTTCACTTAATAATCAATCTGGCTATAGAAGGGATATTTACATAGCAAAACTTTCTTCCGATGGAAGCAATCTCCTTTGGGGGACATACTTAGGTGGTTCAGAGGAGGACACAATAGGAGAAATAGACCTTGACTATGAAGGAAATGTAGTTGTTACTGGTACAACCAGATCAACTGATATCCCCGTCAAAAATGGCTTTCAGATGACGCATAAAGAAAATAATAGAGATGGTTATGTAGCGAAGTTATCTTCGGACGGTTCATCCCTGATCTGGGGAACATACTTAGCAGGTGGTTCAGACGATGATTACCTATACTCCTGTGATCTGGATAGTGAAGATAATGTCATCCTCTGTGGGACAACTCGGTCATCTGATATGCCTCTTAAAAATGCTTACGATGCCACTCAAGATGCTATCGATATCTACTTTGCCATTTTAAAATCGGATGGTTCAGATTTGCTTGAAGGTTCTTTTTTAGGGGGACGATATTCCGAAAAAGCCTATTCTGTCGTTTTTGACAGCATTGACTCAATTATACTTGGAGGAAAAACCTGTTCAAATGATATACCTGCAATAAATGGTTTTGATTCAACTTTAAACGGCCAATATGCCCTTTATGATATTTATCTTGCAAAATTCGCGATCTCTTCTCTTGTAGGTTGTTCAATCAGTTGTAGCGCTTATGCAACCGATTATGCAAAACCGAATGAAAATGTGAATTTTACCTCTTCGGTAACTACTGATCCTCAAAATTGTGTAATACCTTCTTACGATTGGGATTTTGGTGATGGAACATCTCACTCCACGACTCAAAATACAACACACACATACACAAATGAAGGAAGTTATGTCTGGAAGTTAACCGTCTCTGGAAGCGAAGTTTCTCCCTGCATAAAAAGTGGAACAATCACAATAACAAATTCAAACTGCAGATTAAGCTGCAGTGCGTCTTCACCAACATCAGGGGTAAAGGACATCGCTATCCAATTTACAGCCACTGCAACCCCACAGGATTGCACCTCTTCTGTAACCTACTTATGGGATTTTGGTGACGGGCAAACCTCAACATCACAAAATCCATTGCATACCTACAGTGAGGCGGGAACTTTCAACTGGAAAATGACTGCTAAAGCAGATTCAATATCTTGCATACAAACGGGAACAATTAAAATTCTATCAGAAAGACCCTGTATCTCATTTGGATATAATATAGAGTTTTGCGCTAATTCTATGGAATATGACAACTCTATCTACACATTATCCGGCAATGTCTCTGCAAACGGCAAACTTTTTTTCAGAGACTATGTTGAGATTGATTTGGGCTCAAATAGAAGTGTCTATACACCCGGAGATATCTATGTTCCCAATGTTCACGGTGCTGATGAAACTGTAATAAAGGGTCCGGTTAGATTTTGTCTCAATGAAAATGGCGATGGATTAAAGCAAACGGAAGGTCCAAATATGTATAGTTTGAATCTTGTTAACCTTCCTCTTGAAATAGCGGGAAGTGATATAAAATTTGACGATAATGGTGTAATCTTCAACCCTTTCATAAATCTTGGTGGCTCTGGATTTACTATCGCAAGGGTTCAGGCAGAAATTCTTTTAATTCCAGACGGGGATAAAAATCTTTTGTCTATGGAAGTAATTAGGGGAGATCTTACACCATCCCTTTCAATTGCAAGTTTTAGCCTTACTTATGATCCAGATGAACAATCACTAACAGGTGCAGGGTCAATTGGTTTTCCTTTTCTTGATGTCGCATCCATAGAGGCTTCAGTTGAATTTATGGCTAACTGCATAGGCGATTTTGCAGGGCTAAATGGTTATTCAATGTCGTATGGACTTCCTACAGGGATACCTTTAGGTCCCTCTGGAATATCGTTGGAGGGCTTGACTCTTGAAATTGACAATATATGCGATGTAAGGCATTTTTATATTTTTCTTGGAGGAGATTTTGCAATAGATGGCGTTCCTTCTGAAATTGTAGGGTTAGAAGATGTTGGAACGGGCTACCATGCACCCTACACTCTTGAAATTAAGGGTGGAACTCTTACATTTTTGGGTTATCCTCTTTCAAGTTTTGGTGGATCAATAACCTCTGCTCATATAGAAGATGGAAAATTTTATCTTCCCTATGTAAAAGTCTATGCTGATACGAACATTGCAGATTTATATCAAGCCCATATTTCAATTACGCTTGATATATCCAACCTTAAGATTTCTGGTGAAGCATCTGGAGCACTCCAGATTCCAGATTGGCACTGCGACAGACTTAATTTTTTGTGCCATTCAATAAAGGCTTTAGTTGAATTGGCTATCAGGCCTGCCGAATTACCTTATTCAATTGGTAGTTTTGGAACAGAGGTTACAGTCGGTAGGGTGGAAGAGGGCGAATGGGGTGGAACATTAAAGGGAATGGCAACTTTATTAGAAAAAAGGAGTTTTGCAGTAAAACTGAGTTTCATAAACGGCGAAATGAGTTTTGCAATTGGCGAAAACTATACAAATATGATAGAGATCTGGTTAAGAGAAGAGAGGGCTGTTTCTCCATCAGGATATGAAAAAACAATCACAGTGCCTTCTCAACAGGAATCTGTTGTCTTCTCTGCAGTTGGCGTTTCAACCCTTCCAGAAATTTATCTTGTTACACCTACAGGAGAAAGGTTGACAAAAGATAACTACTCCTCCTATCCGGGTACAATCTATTACGAATCCTCCGATAACAACTGCACATTCTTTGAAATTTCTCCAACTTCTGCAGGCAACTGGACATTTGGAATGAGTAACTTAAATCAGGGTGATGGAGACCTCTTTGCTCTGGGAATTCAGCCAAAACCTCAAGTTGCCTTTGAAAGTGTTACACCAAATTCAACGGGATATTTAATAAACTTTAGTGTTGCACCAGCAAGTGAGGATACAAAAGTAAGTGTTTATTATACAGATTCTCCTGATCGTGGAAATGGTCTTTTGATTGAAGACAATTTGACATCAAGCGATGGAAATTTCTCTGTGGACTTCGATACATCAAACATTGAATCAGGCAACTACCTAATTTTTGTGAAGGCAGATGATGGCAAAAATCCTGATGAATCTTTCTACTATCAAAATCAACTTGCTGTTAACAAAAATTTAGTTACACCTCCCACAAATCTTACAGGGGTAAGAGCAGGAGAAAGTGCGACTTTAAACTGGACTCAATCTACATCTGAAAATGTAGCGGGTTATATGGTTCTTTACACTGATGAACCCGATGTTTATGGCTACAAATTCAGGTTAAGTGCAGTTTTACCAGATACAATCACCGTTTCTGAATTAAAACTGGATCAAACTTACAGATTTGCTGTAATTGCTTTTGATAAAGAAGGAAATTACAGTCTTGAATCAAACTCAATTAAACTTGCGAACCTTCCCCCACCTCAAATAAACTCAATGACAAAACTGGGAAGCCCCTTCAGGATAAATGTTTCAGGAAGCAATTTGCAACAGGGGATACAGGTCAAAATAAATGGAACACCATGGACTAATGTAAAATGGAAATCAACTTCAAACATTAAAATAAAGGGAGGCTCTTCCCTGAAAGCCCTTGTTCCAAAAGGAGTTGATACAACATTTACATTTACAAATCCCGACGGAGGAGAAACGACGGTAAGCTGGAAATATTAAAAAAAGGGGCGGAATCTCCGCCCCTTTTTTATTCTTTGAACTTCTTTCAATCAATACATATCTTCACCGCCTCTCGGCATTGGAAGATCCTTTTTCTCTTCTGGAAGTTCAAATATCATCGCTTCAGTTGTTAAAAGAGTTCCCGCTGCGGATGCCGCATTTTGAAGTGCGGTTCTTACGACCTTAGCGGGGTCAAGAATTCCCGATTTGTAAAGGTCTTCGTATTTTTCTGTCCTTGCGTTGAATCCGTAACAACCCTTTTCTTTCTTTACATTTTCAACCACTATTGAGCCTTCTACTCCAGCATTGTTTGCAATTTGTCTCAAAGGCTCTTCAAGCGCCTTTTTAACGATTTTAACTCCAGCAACAAAGTCTTCGCTTCCTTCCATTTTTTCAAGGGCTGGAATTGTTCTTAAAAATGGCACTCCACCACCCGCTACGACACCTTCTTCAACCGCTGCTTTCGTGGCGTGGACTGCGTCTTCAACTCTTGCTTTCTTTTCTTTGAGCTCTGCTTCAGTTGCGGCACCAACTTTTATTACAGCAACACCACCAACAAGTTTTGCAAGTCTTTCCTGAAGTTTTTCTCTGTCATAGTCGGAAGTTGTCTCTTCAATTTCTTTTCTTATCTGCTTTACCCTTCCTTCAATCGCTTCAGCTTTTCCCGCTCCTTCAACGATTGTCGTGTTGTCTTTATCAACGACTATTTTCTTTGCTCTACCGAGGTCTTTAATTTCAAGATTTTCAAGTTTCAATCCAAGATCTTCTGTAATGCAGGTTCCGCCGGTCAAAATTGCAATATCTTCAAGCATTCTCTTTCTTCTATCACCAAAACCTGGTGCCTTTACAGCGCAAACCTGCAAAGTTCCTCTAAGTTTGTTGACAACCAGAGTTGCAAGTGCTTCACCTTCAACATCTTCAGCAATAAGAAGAAGCGGCTTTCCTGCTTTGGCAATTTGTTCAAGAACAGGAAGAAGGTCTTTCATCGAAGATATTTTCTTTTCGTGGGCGAGGATGTAGCAATCTTCAAGAATAGCCTCCATCCTTTCTGCATCTGTCACAAAATAGGGCGAAAGGTATCCTCTATCAAACTGCATACCTTCAACAACTTCAAGGGTTGTATCCATTGTTTTTGATTCTTCAACGGTTATAACTCCATCTTTACCAACCTTTTCCATTGCTTCAGCGATAAGTTTTCCAATTTCTTCATCGTTGTTTGCCGAAACAGTCGCAACCTGCTCAACCGCTTTTCCTTCAACAGGTTTTGACATTGCTTTTATCTCTTTTACGACAGTTTCAACCGCTTTGTCTATTCCTTTTTTTAGATCCATAACATTGACGCCACTTCCCAATGCTTTAATCCCTTCAACGATCATTGCCTGAGCGAGAACGGTAGCAGTGGTGGTTCCATCTCCCGCAACATCAGAAGTCTTTGAGGCAACCTCTTTAAGAAGTTGGGCGCCAACATTCTCTTTTTTATCTTTAAGTTCAATCTCCTTAGCCACCGTAACTCCATCTTTGGTAACAAGAGGAGCACCAAACTTTTTTTCAATGATTACATTTCTTCCTTTTGGTCCTAATGTTGCCTTCACAGCATTTGCAAGTTTATTTACACCTGCAACAAGATTTTGCCTTGATTCCATAGAATAGATAATTTCCTTAGCCATTTTTTACCTCCTCAAATTTACTCTTCAACTATGCCAAGGATTTCATCTTCCCTGACAATCACATGCTCAACATCGTCAATCTTAATTTCCGTCCCGGCATATTTCCCTATAAGAACTTTTTGTCCTTCTTTTACCGACATCGGAATAAGTTTTCCCTTTTCGTCATATCTTCCTTCTCCAACTGCAACAACTTTACCTTCAAGTGGTTTTTCTTTTGCAGAATCAGGAATGATAATTCCTCCTTTGAGCTGTTCTTTCGGTTCCATTCTTTTAATTAAGATTCTGTCACCAATTGGTTTTACTTTCATATCTGGCCTCCTTATACAATTTTTTTTCTTTAAATTTGAAGGCTTAAATGCGTTTTGGCACTCTCGCCTTCAGAGTGCTAATATACAACTTTATAATAATTTTGTCAAGTCCCTTTAGTTATCCAATGATATGGTAAATTTAATACCTTATTTTACAGGGG
>DHFQ01000174.1 GCA_002402325.1 Candidatus Aminicenantes bacterium UBA4820 | reverse complement strand
TTTTTCAACTTTTTCTACATCCGAAGGGACGTCAACAGAAACGCCATTCCACTTTTCAACAATTGCGCATTTTATCCTTGTACCATTTTCAATCGCTCTCAACTGTTCAAGAGATTCAGCCTCTTCCAAAACTCCCTTTTTCATTGAAAGAAATTTTAAAAGGAATTCCCTGTTGTAACCATATATCCCAATATGCTTATAAAAGGTGAAATCCCTAAATTCAAGATTTCTCAAAAATGGTATCTTACTTCTTGAAAAATAGAGGGCATAGTTTTCTTTATCAACCACAACCTTTACTACATTTTTGTTATTCAACTCCTTTTTTTTATCTATTTTTGTTATCAGGGTTGCCATCTTCAAATCTTCATTTTCAGAAAATAACAATACAAGTTTTCTTAAAGAGTGAGGATCAACAAGAGGTTCATCCCCCTGAATATTTATAACAACATCACAATTTATTTTCTTTGCAACCTCGCCGACCCTATCAGTTCCTGAAGGACATTCTGAAGAGGTCATAACCACATTTCCCCCAAAAGATTTCACACAATTGAAAATTTTTAAATCATCAGTTGCAACAACTACTTCATCAATTTCATTGCAAAGTTTAGCCCTTTTATAAACCCACTCTATCATAGGATAACCACAAATCTTCTTTAGTGGCTTTTCAGGAAACCTCTCAGATTTTAGTCTTGCCGGAATTACTCCAACTACTCTCATTTTAAATTTTATATTAGCATAAATTCTTGACAAAATCATAAAGTTGGTGAAAAATATTATCTTTAGAAATGTTTTAAGAGGAGAAAGAATGAAAAAGATAACTATTTTGTTTTTAGTAATCACAATCACTTTGTTTGTTGCCTGCAGAAAACCCGTAGAATTGAAAGTAGAGCCAGAGGAACTTCAATTTTTTTCAAAAGGTGAAAGTAAATCTTTGAAAGTTACAGCGTTTGATAAAAAAGGAAAACCTTTTGAAAAGGCGAAAATCCTCTATTCATCTTCCAACCCTGCAGTTGCCACGGTGGATGATTCTGGTAAAGTTACCGCTGCAAAAACAGGAAGTGCAACAATAGAGGCGAGACTAAAAGAGTTGACTGCTTCCGTTTCGGTTAAGGTTATCATCCCCGATATTTTTAAAATAGACTTTCCAACGCCCGGGGTATTTGAGGCAAGCGGTCCAGAAAAATCTATCTTTACTCCTTTGATTACGGCAAAAGATGAAATAGGGCAGGATATTGACCTTTCTTTGATAAAGTTTTCCTCTTCAAAACCTGAAATTGCGACAATCAACGAAAAGGGAGAAATTACACTTTTAACCGACGGAACGACAACTATAACGATGTCATTAGGAAGCAAAAAATCATCTCTTGAACTTCCAGTTGTAATTTTAAGGCCATCTGCCATAAAAATTGACTCACCACGCTTTTCTATTGGTGTTGGTGAAACAGAATACCTTCCTTTTACTGTCATCTCTTCAAAGGGTACCCCGTTAACGCACTTTCCTGTTACCGTAGAGTTTGATCAAAATGGAATTGCGACATCAAATGAATATGGAGAAGTTACAGGCATAGCTCCGGGAACAACAAAAGTTACAATAAAAGCTCAGGATTCAACCAATTCTCTTGTTTTGACTGTTAGAAAATAGGAGGAGAAAATGTTCAAGACGATAAGAGATTTCGATGTATCAAAAAAAGATGTCTTTTTAAGGCTTGATCTTAATGTTCCCATAAAAGATGGAAAAATTAAGGACGATTCAAGAATTTTAGCAGCATTGCCAACGATTAACTACCTCCTTGAAAGAGGCTGTAAAATTGTTGCTTGCAGTCATCTCGGCAGGCCTAAAGGGGGAGCATCACCTGAATTTTCTCTTTCACCAGTTGCACAAAGACTTCAGGAATTATTAAAAGAAAACAGAGTTATTTTTGCAAATGATGTGGTTGGGGAAGATGCCCAAAAAAAATTTTCTGAGTTAAAAGCAAGTGAGGTCTTACTTCTTGAAAATGTTAGATTTGAACCGGGTGAAACAAAAGGTGATGAGGAACTAGCCAAAAAATTTAGGAAATTTGGTGAGATTTATGTTACAGATGCCTTTGGTTCCCTTCACCGTGCACACTCATCAGTCTATCAAACACCAAAACTTTTTGATGTAGTCCTTGCAGGTTTTCTCGTTGAAAAGGAAATCATTTATTTGAAAGAAAAGCTTCAATCTCCTGAAAGACCTTACATCGCAATTCTTGGTGGAGCTAAAGTTTCAGACAAAATCCCTGTCTTGAAAGGACTTGTTGAGAAGGTTGATGGGATGATAATTGGCGGGGCTATGGCTTACACATTCCTTTCCTCAAAAGGTGTTGGTGTGGGAAATTCTCTCATAGAAAAGGAATGTTATGATGTTGCAAAAGAAATTATGAAAAGGGCAGAAGAGAGAAACATTCCCTTTCTTCTTCCAATTGACCACATTTCCGCAAAGTCTATTGATGATACCGAAGTAAAAGTTATGGAGACAATCGCTGAAGGCTATTCGGGATTTGACATTGGTCCAAAAACCATCGCTTTATTTAAAAATGAAATAATGAAGGCTAAAACAATTGTCTGGAATGGTCCGCTTGGAGTTTTTGAAAAAGAGCAATTCAAAAATGGAACGGTTTTAATCGCTAAAGCATTAGCGGATTGCTCTTCACTAAAAATAGTTGGCGGAGGAGATTCTGTCTCAGCAATAAAAGTTGCCGGAGTCGAGAATAAAATTACTCATATTTCAACAGGTGGCGGAGCCTCTCTTGAACTAATCGCAGGGGAGAAACTTCCAGGAGTAGAAATACTTTACGAAAAGGGAAGTTAATCTCTCTCACCTTAGAATTATCTTAAATGATACTCATTTTTTAAGTGAGGACAATTTTTTTAAAAGTAGATAAGAGTCTACTAAAAATTTGAGTTCATTTTTGAAAAAGTTTAACTAAATTGAAAATTTGATGTGAATAAAATTCTTAACAGTAAATTTTAGATGTGGAAAAAATATCTGCATCATTTTATTTTTCAAGGTATTACCCTTTTCAAAACAAAGTTCACAAATTATGTTGAAAACCACTTGACAAGGGTATTTTTTTGTTATATAGTTAATTATTGAAGGAGCAGATTTAAATGCCAATTTACGAATATGAATGCAAAATCTGTCAAAAGCGGTTTGAAAAAATTCAGCATATAAATGAGCCTGCGCCGCAATGCTCCGATTGCGGGGGAGAAGTGCGCAAATGTTACTCCGTTCCAGCCCTTATGTTCAAAGGCAGCGGTTTTTACATTACGGACTACTCAAAAAAGACAGGCTCAGTGGCTTCCCAAACTCAAGTTGTAAAAGAAGAGAAAAGGAAGTCGCCTCCTCAAAACAGGGAGGTAAAGTAGCATGAACTACCCCCACCTCATTTTCATGGCACCTCATCCAACCCATACTCTACCAAGAGTAACCCACCTCACACCCTAACCTACCTCGCACCTAACCTACCTTGCTTAATGTTCCCCCGGTTTTTACCGGGGGAACCCTCTCTTTCTAATTTAAAAATCATACAGTAGTTTTCTCCTGAAAGGAGGGGAAAGTTTGTTTCTGAAAGGAGGGCAGGTTTATTTTATTTTTTT
>DHFQ01000128.1:48105-48527 GCA_002402325.1 Candidatus Aminicenantes bacterium UBA4820 | reverse complement strand
CAAGATCAATCCTTAATTTACAAATCTCCCCCCCCCCCGCCGCATTTCAAGAAAAAAGAAAAATTTAATAAAATGGCAGAAACCACCTCCTTAAATCTTAAGAAAATTCCGGAATTGATAAAACCATTAGATAGAAACTTTCATATAAAAAGGAGGAAATATGACTAAATTAAAAGGATTGCTTTTTGGAATAACTTTGCTGCTTGCATCTTTATCTATTTTCGCTGTTACCGCCGCAGGATGCTGGGAAGATTTCAGAATAAGAGTTATGTGGTGTGTGGATACTTTTGCNNCTTGAGCACGCCACTTATCCACAGAACAACGATATTCTTTTCATATCAAAATTACTAACTGTTAAACTTTTCAGAGATAAGGGAAAACCTGAAGCAGAGACAACCACTTTCAATGTTGAATCTGAAGGC
>DHFQ01000128.1:0-47989 GCA_002402325.1 Candidatus Aminicenantes bacterium UBA4820 | reverse complement strand
AATTGCGAAGTAAACCGAGATCCTTTCTTACCATTGTAATCTGCGACAAAGATATGACAGGAATGATGAATTAAAATTGGGGACGGAAATTCCGCCCTCATTTTTTAAAGACTCTTTAGAAATATCGCAATGTGAGAAAAAATAATAGTGTTTTGCTGTAGGTAAATTGCTCAACAACCCCATTTTCGGNNGCGCTACTTAAATTGCTTGACAAGGATTCAGGAAATTCTTTTGTTCTTCTTCCTGCAACGATTTCATCCGTCATCCGTTTTCTTATGATTGGAAAGCAAAGATTTTCAGAGGGACAGAAAGACGAATATTTTAAATTATATTACCCTTTCTTAACCTTTATAAGAACAAAAGTTTCTTTCGATTGAGAGTCTTCTTTAAATGCTCCAATTTCACAGGGTATCGAAAGAGTGTCAGATAAGTATTCTGAAAGATATTGTATCTTTTCATTAATGCTTTTAGATGTCTTTTGCCCGCTTTTAGTATGAATCTCAAGCAAAAGCGTAGGGTTGTAAATATAAAATTTATAAATGGATATTTTTGAATTTATATCAGAAATGTCAATCTCTTCAATTTTTTTTCTTAATTTAACTATATCAATTTGAGAAGGAAGAGAAATGATGGACATCTCTATATCTTCAGAGAAAATCGAAGATATTGCTTTTTTAAGTATATCTTTTTCATTTTCAGTGATTAACTGATCTGTGAGGAAAACGCCCTGAATGTTGGGTTTCCTCGTTTTTTCATTGTAAAACAAAGATAGATTGATAAGTTCATTTTTTCGAGATTCTGGTAAAAGATTTTTCACTTTTTCTAAATATCTTGAATGAATTTCATTTGATAATGCTTTCAAATCAGGAGGCATTGGCTGCACTTTTTCTTTTGCCATTAAGAGCATCGCTTTGTTTGGAACTTCTATGTATGAAACACTTACATTTTCATTCAGTTTTATTTTCAAATAGTCTTCCATCTTCTTTATATTTGTCCCAACAGATTCTTCTCCAGTTAAAATTGAAAAGTGAAGATTAACTTTATTTTTGTCTATCACTATTTCCTTAGAAAGGATGGATTCATCTTGAAGGAACCGTGATATTGCTTTTTGTGTCTCTTTTTTTATGACTATCTCTCTTTTAATCTGATTCAATATTATGCTTAAAGGAATAATTAGAACAAGTAATGCAATACCAACAAATATCAACCTGTTTTTTAAATTCCCCACTTTCTTAAATATTTGAAAATGTTTTTTACCCATAAATGCCATATAAAGTCTGTTTTTCTCTGCCCTACCCTGCACAAAAGAACGAATTGTTTCTATTTCTTCCTCCGCTCCCATTCTTAATGATAGAAAAACCAATATAGATGTAAACACTATTGAAACCAAATTGGTCAGAAAAAGGAGGAATGCCCCCCCCATTATATTCCATTTGAAACCGATTCCTATTCCGAACCCTATGGAACAAAGAGGTGGTATCAATGCAACTGCAATGGCAACTCCAGGAATTGTTGTTGCAAAACCCTTAGAAGGCGCTCTTGCAACAGATATAGAACCAATTAAACCACACAGTAGAGCAACAGCTAAATCAAGAGTGTTGGGTCTTGTTCTTAAGAGAACTTCTGAAGTTTCTATTTGAAATGGAAGAAAAAATGTTATTAAAGAGGAAAAAATAAGAGAAATAACTATGGATAAAATCAGATTAACAACCGCTCTCATCCCGAGATAAAAATCGCCAATTGTCATTGATAGCCCAAGCGCAATTATGGGACCCATAAGTGGTGAGAGGAGCATCGCACCTATTATTACAGCGGAGCTATTAAGTGCCAGCCCCAATGTGGCTATACCTACTGAACAAAGAAGAGAAATCCAGTAAAAGAAATTTGTTATGTCTGTCTCTTCATATAAAAAAGTGTAAATTTTAAAACGGCTGTGCGGTTCAATCCCGATATCCTTTGAAATAATATCTAAAAAAGCAATAAAGGCATTTTTCAAATGTTCAATAAATGTCCTGGATTTCATTTTTTAACCCGCAAAACATTCTTTCAACCCTGAAATTATAAATTTTACAGCCTTCGCTGCAATAAAGATGTAAAGAATCCTTGAAATCATAGTCATAATTAATTTTCCAACAAGTTTTTCAATTATTGGAATTGTTAAAAGAATTACAAAAGATGTAATATAGACAAAGAAAACGACTAAAGAAGTGTGTAATTTGCCGCTTGCCTGCATTAAAAGGATTGTAGTTACCATTGTTCCTGGTCCAACAAGGAAAGGGAAAACAATTGAAAAAAACCTCTGTGATTTCTCTTCCTCCTGAAAAGTAGCAATAGCCTTAGAGGGACCAAGAACGACCCCTCTTACAGCGACTAAAAACACTATAATTCCACCGGCAACTTTAAAAGAGGCGAAAGTTATATCAAAGACATTTATAAGAATAAAATTTCCACAAAGCGCAAATAATAGAACTAAGGCAAAAGAAGTTAGAGAAGAGATAAAAAAAATGCTCTTTTTATCCCTTTTAGACAGATCAGAGGTCAAGACTGATATGTGAGGTATGTTTCCAATGATATTCACAATTCCAAAAAGGATTAAAAAATCGTGTATTAGCGAACTAACTATATTATTAACCATTTTCCTTCTCTGTTCCTGCGCTTTTATCCACTGTCCTTCCAACCAAGTTCAACGGAATTGTATCTCCAAAAATATCTTTAAAAATTTTATAATAGTAATATTCCTCCTTTGAACGCAATAAAGACCCATCTGGAAGCATTTTGTTATTCTCAAATTCCTTGTCTGTAATGCGTTTTCTACTTTCCTCAAATAACTGATCCGACGAGCCTGCCCCGATTGAAAACTTCATTTTATGCCTCTTAAGAACAGTTTCCGGTAAATAATTTTTAAAAGTTTCTCTTAAAAGATGTTTTTCCTGTCTATTTGCCCCAGATTCAAGAAGGGATGGAGGTATTCTCAAAGTGTATTTCAAAAGCCTTTTGTCGAGAAATGGGACTCTAACTTCAAGTCCAAAAGCCATTGCAATTCTGTCTCCCCTTTGCAGATTTGTATTTTCTAAAGACCTTATTACTTTGTTTAGTTCTTTCCTTAGTCTATTTCCTTTAAACCTTTTTAGATAAGAATAACCTGCAAAAAGTTCATCAGCTCCTTCTCCACTTAAGGTTACCTTTACATATTCAGAGGCAATTTTAGAAATAAAATACATCGGTATTGCGGATCTAATGATTGGCGAATCAAATGATTCAAGATGATAAATTACTTCAGGTAAAGCCTTTAACATTTCCCTTTTATTGTAGATTAATTGATGATGTTCTGTTTTAAGAAAATCAGCCAATTCTGAAGCCATCTTCAAATCGGGGGCATCTTTCATTCCTGCAGTAAAGGAATGCAAACATTTTATTTTCTTTTTCATTATAGAGGCTACAAGACTGCTATCAAATCCACCAGAAAGAAAAACACCAACGGGTACATCTGCTATCAGCCTTTTATTTACAGCCTCTTCAAGAAGAAAAATCAAATCTGATTTAATTTTTTCTGTATTCAGATCATAAATTTGTATAGAAGAATCAAGAATATTTTCAAAAAGTTTAGTCTCTCCTCCGATCATATAGTGTCCAGGTTTAAGCGATTTTATCCCATCCATAGGATGTGGAAAGGCTTTGAGCTCTGATGCTACATATATCCTGTTTCCTTTATTACCATAGTATAAAGGTTTAATCCCAATGGGATCACGCACAAGAATAAAATTTTTGGGTCCGGTCATTAATATTGCAAACATACCGTCAAGCATTTTAAAACTCTCTTCTCCAAAATCCTCGTAAAGATGGAGTACTACTTCCGCATCACTTTCTGTTTTAAATTTGTGCCGTGGTTCAAGTTCCTTTCTCAATTTTTTAAAATTGTATATTTCTCCATTAAAAACAATCGCAACTTTTCCATCTTCGTTACTTATAGGCTGTTTCCCCTTTTTTAAATCTATAATGGAAAGCCTTGTATGGCCAAGCCAACCTATCGGGGAAACCTTCAACACATCCCTCTCATCAGGCCCTCTATGTCTCAATTTTGAGAGCATTCTTGTTATCTCTTTTTTTTCAATTTCGCCTTTTCCAAAAATTCCTGCTATTCCACACAATCTTGCCTCCTTTTAGATATCTATGCCCAGATTCTTAAGCCTCTCTTTTTCTAATATAGGCTCTCTGGTATTGGGGTTAATCGCATCCCAGCCTCCGTTTATGCAAGATGTAAGGACATCACCTTTTAATCCTCTCAATCCTTTAAAATGTGGCGTATCAAGAATTCCGAGCTCGATTGCTTTTGTAAGATTTGATGAGGATATAAGAGGGTCTTCACTATCTTTACCTATAATTTTCATTGCCTCAAGGATCACTTGAGCCTCGTTTATAAGGTGGTTCTTTCTTTTGAAAATTTTATTATCGTTTTTAAAATCCAATTCACAACTTATTGAAAGATTTACTGCCCCCCTTCCTATTCTGCAACTTTCTATTAAAATTTCTGGATTAACAATCTTGTAACCCTCACTAAAACCAACTATATGAAGGATATGTGGCTTTAAAAACATTGAATAAACTGTTGACGCAGAAAGATGTCCTTTTGCAATATCAGGTTGAGAAGGAAGGCTTGCAATACCGGCCCTCACTTCTCTTAAAACTTTAAATCTTTCATCTTCAAGGGATGTAACCATTTCAAGTTTTGCCCACATTTTTGCCAGATCCATGTGTGGGGCAGTTGAAGGGGGCGTATTAAACATCATCTGAAGAATAAAGGTCTCTACGCCCAATTTTTTGGCGTTGTATGCGGAAAGGAATGCGGTTGCAACAGCAAGCGAATCGTGTGCATCTCTTAAACTCCACTGGTGTGATTCATTGACTTCAACGGGAATTTTTCTTTCTGCGTAGTGCTTTATTGCTTTCTGTTTCTCTTCTATTGCTTCTATTAGCCCTTTTTTACTTCTTCCATCAAGAGAACTATAGAAGCACAAGGGAACAGCACCCCAGGCAATGTCTATAGTTTCAATGAGCATATCTGCCCATTTAATAAGATCATTAGTCCCGCTATAGCACCTTAAAAGCGGATAATTCCCACATCTTGTTGCCTCGTAAATTGCTTTCAAATCTTCCTTTTTTCTCAAAGGCACTCCCCCTGCGCCCTCTTGCGTTGGGTTCATCCTTTCTGGAGAAAAAAAGAATTCTTGAGAATTCTGGTCTGGTCCTAAAGACAACACATCCAATACTTCAGATCTGGCTATTTTTCTTGCCCCTTTTACAGTGCGAAGTAAATCAGGTTCTCCATAATGGTGTCTTATTAAAGGCAAAGGATAACAATATTCAATCCTTTCAAGAAGAGTTGAGGGGTAGCTCTTTTTACTTCTTGTTCGTCTTTTCCCTTTAATTCTATCTTTCGTCTCTTCAAGAGTCTCTTCACCATCAAAAATCTGATCAAAAATTTTATACTTCTTCGCCAACTCGGCAACAGGTGGAGTCCCTCCAAGAAAAAGGATTGGTTTATATGGGAGTTTTTCAAATCCAGAAATAAACTCTTTTAGCAAGGGTTCAAAATCTTCTGGTGTAAGTCTAAAAGAAACCGCACAAACTTCGGGTCTTATAATTTCAATTTGTTCAAGAAATTTCTTAACTTTTGTAGCAGGGCCTAAGTTAACCGTTCTGTATCCCTCTTCTTCACATAACCTCAGAAAATGGCTTAAACCCGCTATATGGACACATTGTCCTAAGGCACAACCAAGTATTACTTTTTTCATTTTGGGTCTTCTCCAATGGCAACTAATCTTAACTGCTTTAAATTCAAATCCTCTATTCCAAGAGATTCAATGGTTCGTCCTTCCTTGTAGTAATCTCTTTCATGCATAGCAGATGCAATTTTTATTATTGAATCAATGAGAGGAGTTTCAACATTGAATTTCTTTCCTATTGATGCCATAGGAACGAGACTACAAGGAACATCTTCAGTTATATACCTCATATTAGTGTTGTGAGGAGCCATTATACCCCTATACCCTGGATTTGCGTGAATTGCTTCAAAAAGGGTTTTTCCTGAAACATCATAAGCATAATAAAGCCATTCTCTTGCAGACATTGCTCTAAAACCAAGTGCTGATGCAACTTCAAGCCTCTCCTTATCAATGGCTTCAAGCACCTTGCTGGTTGATAGCGTTGTTCCTTGCAAGTAAAACTCAAAATCAATTGGGTCTTCTATCCAGCCTGCGTTTAACATCACCAATGCGGGATGAAAAACACACCCAATATTATCAAAACTTGTCTTAAAAATACTATCTCCTGAGACAAAATGCGGAAATGCTTTTCTGACAACCGAAAGGGCTTGAGGAATTTTATATGCCCTTATGGTTGCAAGAGGAACAGAATTTTTTATCCGAAATATTTTAGCCTGTCCAGGTCCTGTTACTCTGCTTGCATATAAAAAAGTTTGTGTTTCACCAACAATGACATCTGAACTACATCCTTCTCTCTTTAAAGTGTTAAAAAATTCAAGCGCGCCAAATGTCCTACCGGGATTCAATATTATTATTTGTCCATCCTTCAAGAATTTGCCAACCATTTTTGCGATGTTTTTATGAGCCGTTGCAGGAACAACTACCATTATAACATCAACATCTTTTACCGCTTCTTCAGGGTCTGATGTCGCAACCTCTATTTTTCCAAATCCATTAACCTCTCCAGTAACATCTATTCCACCTTCAAATTTGATTGCCTTTAACCTGTCTTCCGAACGATTAAACAACCTGACATCAAACTTCATTATTGCAAGGTGTCCTGCCATAGCAAGTCCGCCATTGCCTGCTCCAACGACACAAAATTTTGGTTTCTCAATGTCCATAATATGTTCTCCTCATTTTAATATTTGAGTATAACATATTTCTTCAATATAATAACCCACTCATTGAGCCCAAAATCCGAATTGTGATAAGTCTAAGGACTTATCTCAAACCTTTTTTTGCCCTAAGAGGTAATTTACAAGTAACCTCACTCCAAATCCTGCGCCCTCTGCTTTGTGATTTTCATTTAAGTCATCATCTCTATATGCTGGACCTGCTATATCAATGTGCGCCCACTTTATTTTTTTCTCAACAAAAAACTTTAAAAATAGCCCCGCAGTTATCGCTCCTCCCCATCTTACACTTGAATTGTTGCAAATATCAGCGATGGGAGATTTTATAAATCTGAAATAGCCTTCTTCAAGAGGAAGTTGCCATAATGAATCTCCCGTCTTTTTTGAGATTGAAATTAGAGAGTTTATCAAATTTTGATCGTTTCCCATTATCCCGGCAATATCAGGTCCAAGGGCAATCATACACGCCCCTGTTAAAGTTGCAAGGTCTATTATTTCATCAACTTTTTGTTTTTGTGTGTAGGTGATTGCATCTGCAAGGGTCAATCTTCCCTCTGCATCGGTATTTTGAACTTCAATTGACTTTCCACTCATAGTGTAAATTATGTCCCCGGGCCTGTAAGCTTTACCTGATGGCATATTTTCACAGGCGGCAATGATCATCTCAACATTGACTTCTGGTTTTAACTCCCCAATTGCCTTCATAGTTGCAAGAACAGCCGCCGCTCCTGACATATCGCTTTTCATTGCACCCATTCCCTGTGCTGGCTTTAGTGATATGCCTCCGCTGTCAAAGGTAAGCCCCTTTCCAATTATGCCGATACTTTTTTTTGCATTCTCGTTCTGATATGTAAGATGAATGAACTTTGGCTGATTTTTTGAGCCCTGCGCAACCGTAAGGAAGGCATTCATACCCAACTTCTTACACTCTTTTTCATTTAATATTTTAGCTTTGAAGTTGTATGCTTTTGCAATACTCATAGCCTCTTGAGCGAGATAGGTCGGGGTTACTTCATTTGAGGGAAGGGTTATGAGGTCCCGCGCAAAAACAACAGCCTCTGACAAAGTTTTACCTTTCTTTATCCCTTCCTCAGCCTTTTTGTTTAACTCTTTTATCACAATTATTGCTTCATTTAAGCCAAAGAATAGTTTTTTCCTATCCGTAATGTAACGGTCAAACTTCCTATTTGTAAGGACAATAACCTCTGCAATGGTTGAAATTGTCTCTTTAAAATCATCTTTTGATTTCTCAGGGTGTATAGCAAAAACAGCACTCTCAATGAATCTTTCCTTTAATTTCCTCACTGCATTAGATAGCGCTACCCTGATTTTTTCTATGGAATATTCATCCTCTTTCCCGAGCCCCAGAACTAAAACAACCTTTCCATCAAAATGAGTTCCTTTAAGAAAAAAACTTTCTCCAACATTACCATCAAATCGAGCTTTTTTTGCCTCTTCTTCAATTGTCTTACAAAATGGCTCCTTTGGAAAAGAGAATTTTTCAAAAACGCCTAAAACAACCGCTTCGCTTTTTACCTTTGAATAATCTTTCTTTTCAATTGATAGTTTCATCTTTTTTTTCTCCTTACCTATTTTGAATGGATTTTTAACAATTTTGAATCAGATTTTCTTAAAAAGGATTTTATTTTTTCAGCAATTTTTTCTCCCGTCAACCCTATTTCGTCAAGAAGGATATTCCTTTTTCCCTGTGTAATAAACTTATCCGGAATCCCTAAAGACAACTTATTTGTTTTTATTTCAAGTTCTTGAAGCACTATCCCGATGTAAGAACCAAAGCCTCCAATGATTGAGTTCTCTTCTACCGTAACAATTTTTGAGAAGGAAGGAATTCTACTTTTAATGTAATTAAGGTCGAGAGGCTTTACAAATCTTGCATTCACAAGTTCAGCATCAACTCCACTATCTTTCAAAAGAGTTACCGCCTTCATTGCTTCTGCAACCATTGAGCCAACTGCAAGAATGGAAACATCCTTTCCCTCATTCAATATTTCCCATTTCCCAACTTCAATCTCTTCTGGTGCTGCTTCCTCATTGTAAGGTGTTGCTTCGGCTTTTGGGTATCTTATTGCAAAAGGTCCTTTATCATATTTTAGGGCTGTGAACATCAGGTTTCTTAACTCATTTCCATCTTTTGGAGCTGAAACTACGATGTTTGGAATGTGAACAAGGTAGGAAAGGTCAAAAGTTCCATGATGGGTTGGACCATCTTCTCCAACAACTCCAGAACGGTCAATACAAAAAACAACCGGTAATTTTTGGAGGCAGACATCGTGGACAATCTGATCGTAAGATCGCTGGAGAAAGGTTGAATAGATTGCGACATAGGGCTTTAATCCTCTTGAAGCAAGCCCTGCCGAGAAAACAACAGCATGTTCTTCAGCGATTCCAACATCATAAAATCTATCGGGAAAAGATTTTAGAAATGGGATTATCCCCGTTCCAGTAGGCATTGCCGCAGTAATCCCTATTATTCTTTCATCAATTTGGGCAAGGTTCTTTAACTCTTTTCCAAACACATCCTGATAAAGAAGAACGCCGGGAATAGTGTCTATAAGCCCATCTTCAGGGCAAAAAGGTTTTACACCGTGATAGTCTTCTGGTTCCTTTTCTGCGGGAGGATAACCCTTTCCCTTTTGTGTGGTAATGTGAAGAAGCACGGGATGGTTTGTATCTTTTAAATTTTTAAGTGTCTTTATAAGTTCCTTTAAATTGTGGCCATCTATTGGCCCTATGTAATCGAAACCGAGAGCTTCAAACAATGCTCCAGAGGTAAGAATCCCCCTTGCACCTTCCTCAATTCTTCTTGCAAGAAATGTCATCTGCTTACCAATTTTTGGAAATTTTTCAAGCCCTTCTCTCACCCTTCTTCTGAACCTGTTGTAAAGCGTTGTCTGAGCAAAATTGTTTAAATATTTGTTTATCGCTCCAACATTTTCTGAAATCGACCAGTTATTGTCATTGAGGATGGCAATAAATTTTGGAACACTGCTTGAGCCAATGTTGTTTATTGCCTCATAACAAAGACCTCCTGTCAAAGCACCATCTCCAAAAACGGAGACAACCCTGAAATCCTCTTTGTTCTTATCTCTTCCTACTGCAATTCCAAACCCTGCTGAAAGTGATGTTGAGGCGTGCCCTGCTCCATAAGCATCATAGACGCTTTCCTCTCTTTTTAAAAATCCAGAGATTCCGCCGTATTGTCTTAATGTGTGAAATCTATCTCTTCTTTCTGTTAAAATTTTATGAGCATATCCTTGATGACCAACATCCCATACAATTACATCCTTTGGAGTGTCAAAGATGTAGTGCAAAGCAACGGTGAGTTCAACAACACCGAGACTTGAAGCAAGATGTCCTCCCGTTTTTGAGACATTTTCTATCAAAAACTCTCTTATCTCTTCACAGAGTTTTGGAAGTTCTTCTATAGAAAGTTTTTTTAAATCCTCAGGATTATTTATCCTTTTCAGGAGAGTATAGTTCAAAAATCCTCCTTCAGATATAAGAATATAACCTTAAAGCAACATTGTCAATAAAAATTCCCAATTTTATCTGAAGGTTAAATTGATGGCCATTTTCATGGCCTTGACAAGAATGGCTATTAAAGGTTATAGTATTTCTCTTTGATAATTTTAGTCGTATTTTAAGGAGGATTAAATGGCAGATAAGAGTTTGAAATTTAGTGAAAATGTTCCGGGAAAATGGTATGTTGATGAGAACTGTATCGCTTGCGATTCTTGTATTTCAATCGCACCCGATTTATTTGCGATGAATGATGATTCTTCTCACGCTTTCGTAAAAAAACAACCCGAAAATGCTGAAGAAACTCAACTTGCTGAAGATGCAAAAGGTTCCTGCCCAACAGAAGCCATCGGTGATGATGGTGAATAATTAAAGGGGGCTCTAGCCCCCTTTTTTTAACTCCTTTAAAAATCTAAATTCCTTCAAAAATTTATTGACAGAGTTTAGTTTTTGTTGTCAAATAGTCTTTAGTAATTGAATTTTTTAGTGGAGGGAAGAATGAAAAAAATTTTAGCAATTTTATTTGCAGTTATTTCAATCAATTTTTTCTCAATGGATTTTGAATGGTCGCATACCTATCAAAAGGAATCATCAAAGGACCTCCTTACGCTTATAAACAAGATGTGCGGTGCGTTTTCTGTCACACCTTCGTTAACAGATGGTTTTAAAATTGAAAGGCCTTCTTTTCAGATTGTTTGTTCAAATGGAACCACATACTATGAAAAGGATGAACTGAACATTTTTAGAGGATTTTTTTATGAAGGTAATGCAACGATCAACTTTGCAGTTAATGATATCGTTGAGCAGGAAAGACTTCAAAGATTTTTAGGAAGTAGAGAAATCAAAAATCTTTCGGTAAAGTCTTTTTATGTCCTGCCGATAGGGACTTGCCCTGACCTACCAATTTTAAAGAAGGATGACTCCCAGCCATCCGCACCCTCAAAAGATTTTTCTCGATTCAAAACCGCTTTACGAAGAGAAGGAATTGAAACATTGTCTATGCTAATAAACAACAACCTCGCAGACCCTATGGATATAATAGTTCTTTTTGAAATGAAGGATGATGTTTGGGCTTATAGATATGACTCACGGCTTGAGACAGAGGTTCAACTTCTAAGGCTTGCCCATCCTCCTGCACAGGATGATTTTTTCTGGGATAGTGTTTCTGCAATACATAGGACCAAAAGTGGCTCTTTGACTCCTGATATTACTCAGGAGGAGTATAAAGAAAAATATCCTTACGATGTCAAAGGTTACGAAATAGATTATAAAATGGATGAAAATGGAAAAATATTGGATGGGAACGTTACAGTAAAGGTTTCCTTAAAGAAAAAACATAGCGCACTTCTTTTTAAATATTTTCCGGATTACTACATTGTAGGTGTAAAAGTTGATGGAGAGGATGCCTCATTCATTAAGGAGGATTGTTCGGAAAAATGGGGATATTATGAGGATTCACTTCTCGTTGGTTTCAAAACTCCAAAAGAGGGAGACATCACATTGACCTTTAAAACCTCTGCAATTCTTTTTAAACCTGCAAATGGTTATCTCTATCTGAGAGATGAAGATTTATGGTATCCTTGCTTAAAAGATTGGGATGGTGCAACATATAAACTCAAAATGACAGTTCCGAAAGACAATGAAGTAATAGCAACAGGAGAACTAAAAAGCCACAATGTAAATGATGATTCAACTGAAACCTATGTCTGGGAGTCTGAAATCCCTGTCAAACTTGCGACTTTTGTCATAGGCAAATTCATTCATAAAATTATGGACGCGGAAGGATTAAAACTTGATGTTGCCCTGCCAAAGGGAGTTAGAACGAATCTCCTTACACAGGCGCAGGATTACACATTAAACGAGTTGAAAAACAATATAGTTTTTTACTCAAAGGCTTTTGGTCCATTGCCCTACCCTACCCTCAAAGTCGCAATAACGCATTACTCTCACGGAAGAGGATTTCCTACTATGTTACTTCTTTCTGAATCTGCCTTTTTTAGACTTGGCTCAACCTGGCCTGACAAGTTTATGGCTCACGAAGTTTCCCACCAGTGGTGGGGAAATCTTGTTGATGGACTTTCATATAGAGATGTGTGGCTTTCTGAAGGAATGGCAGAATTCTCTTCAATGCTTTATATGGGAATAAGATTTGGTGAGGATAAAATAAAACTCTATCATGAAAATATGCTTTTAAATGGAACTCTTGTAAAGACAAGTTCTCTTGATTCAGATATCAACGCTGAAGATTATAGCCCCACGAATGAATTTAATCCTTTCAAATTCAATTCTTCATCTCTGGGTGATATGGTCGTTCCTTTTGAAGAAGGACCAATCTGTTTAGGCTCAAGGCTTTATTCAACATTCACAACAAAACCTTACCTTGGTTATCAATATGTCATTTATACAAAGGGCAATTTCGTTTTTCAGATGCTTTTTGCTCTATCAAAATTTACAAAAGGCGGTCAGGATTCATTTTTCAAAGGACTTCAAACCATCTGCTCAAAATATCGTGGACAAAAGATTTCTACAAAGATGTTCTTTGGGGAGATGCAAAGTAGTATGGGCGTTCCACTTTCACAATTTTTAAAGGATTGGTATGAATCAACGGGATTGCCAAAGGTTGAAGTGAAGACAGATGTTGTTTCTAAAGATGGTGGTTATGTGATAGAGGCAATAGGAAAATGTGATATAAATTGTTTTTTTGGTGTTCCGGTGAGGGTGTCGCTTGATGACAAAAGGAAGTTTGATTACATTTTGCTTTTTCAAAATGGCAAGGCGCAGGGAGAATGGAAGAGCCCTTCTAAACCAAAGAAGATTGATGTTGACCCGATGAGAATAGTATTTTGCAACTACGGGAATGTAAAGTAGAATCTATGTGTTCAATCAATTTGTGCTATAATTTTTATTTAGGAGGAAAAAATGGCTGATGATGAAATTAAGGTAAATGATGAATCTCAGGAGAATACGCCTGTTTATGATGCTGAAGTCGTTGGATCAGAAAAGAAGGACAAGCCATCAGGGCTTGCAATAACTTCCCTTGTGCTTGGTATTCTGAGTTTCTGTTGCTGTGGTCTTTTTGCCGGTATTCCAGCGTTAATAGTTGGCTGGATTGAAAATAACAACATCAAGGCAGGAAAATCTTCAGAGAAAGGGAAATGGATGGCTCTTGTTGGAATTATTCTTGGGCTACTTTCAATTCTCTTAAGTTGCCTCTCAATAGCGTGGTATTTCTTCTTTGGTGGAAGGGCAATAATGAATTCCTTCGTAAGACCCTTTTAATAGGAGTTTAAATTGAAAATAAAAGTTCAAAAACCAACAAAAGCGCAGATTAAAGAGGCAAAAGAATGGCCTGTCTGGAGTTGTGATGTTGGTGAGTTTGACTTTCATTACGATACGAATGAAACATGCTTAATAATAGAGGGTAAAGCGAAAGTAAAAACTGATTTGGAAAGTGTAAAATTCAAAGAGGGGGATTATTTTTCCCCGAAGGGCTCTCCTGCAAATGGAGGGTCCTTAAGGCTTTAAAAAAACACTATAAGGTTAACTGATGTTTTTAAAAGAACAGGTTGTTGGAAAATACAGGATAATCAAAGCACTCGGAACGGGTGGTTTTGGCGTAGTCTATCTTGCAGAAGATACCATCATAGGAAAACTTGTCGCATTGAAAGTTCCCCACAACCAGAATCAAGAGAAGGAAAAACTGGTCGCTGAGGCAAAATTGATGGCGCCTTTAAACCATCCAAATATTGTCTCTGTTTTGACAGCAGAGATTGATCCTGAAACTGAAGTTTTCTATATCGTTATGGAGTATGTGAACGGAGAGTCTCTTGCAGATACACTTTCAACCTCTCAATTCCTTGAAGAACCAAAGGCTATTTCAATATCGATTGAAGTTACAGATGCAGTCTCTTATGCCCACAAACTCAATATTCTTCATCGCGATTTAAGGCCCTCAAATGTACTTTTAACAAAAGATGAAGTTGCAAAGGTTACAGATTTTTCAATTTCAAGGCTTTTAAAAGAGGATGAAAGTTATGCCTCAACAAGAATTGGCTCTCCGCCCTATATGGCACCGGAGCATTTTCAGGGAAGGGCAAATTTCCAATCCGATGTCTATTCAATTGGCGTGATGATGTATGAGATGGCTACAGGAACGCTTCCCTATTTTGATATTAGCCCCTCAAAAATTGAGGAGATGGTCGCACTCGGAAGGTTTACCCCGCCAATAATCAGGAAAAGGTCAATTAGCAAAGAGTTTAACGACATCATTGTTAAGGCTATGGCAAGGGATTTAAGCCAGAGATATAAATCAGCATCTGAACTTCTTTCCGATTTAAAGAGGTTGAGACTCACCCCATTAAGAGAGAGGGAAATCCTTGAAATCCGGGAGAGAATAAAATTCAGGGAAGAGGCAAAAGAATCATTTTGCTTTAATTGCAGACGCCCTCTCCCAAAAAGGGCAAGAATCTGCCCCTCCTGTGGACAGAAACAGGATTAGTATCTGAACCATTTATGTTACGAATTCCTATCAATTGGTCCCCACACCATTTGTGTTGTGGTTCTCTCATTACCCATATTTTTAATTTTAGTTATCCGCCCCAGAATAGTTGAATTTTTTTCTTGCCTCCCTGTTCTTTTCATCCACAAAGCGTGTGTTTTTGAGACTATGTCTTCTATTTTTCCCTCTAACATTTTCTCTCAACCTCTACTTTCTCTTATTGACCCTTCAGAAAGTTAGGAACAAGAACACCTTGCAAAACCATTAGGGTAGTTATTTTCTTGTCCAACTCTCTTTCTTTGTTTATTACTTATTAGGTGTTTCTCCCGGTTCTCTTACTTTTTCACCTGTCGTCGGTGCGGGTGGGGCGTTTTTAGGTGCCATTCTTATTCTCATTCTGCCATCGGGGGTTTTTAAAACTTCAACCCTGTCGCCAATCTGGAATTTTTCCTGTCCAACTTCCTGAACCACAGCAAAAACTCTACCATCATCAAGGCGAACCGTTATCTCATCAGCCTTTCTTTTGTTTCCGCCCTTTTCCGCAGAAGACCCCGCTATCGCCCCAATTATAACTCCAAGAACAGTGGCAATATCCTGTCCTGTGCCATTGCCAACAGCATTACCCGCTACACCGCCAAGAGTAGCACCGGCTAAGGTTCCCATACCTGTTTCTTGATTGTGTTCAATCTCTGCAGGTCTAACATTTTCTACTTCGCCTTTTTGAATTGTTATGGGCTTTCCGACATCGTCAGGGTCATATCCCGAACTCCTGTAGTGCGGTGCACAGGCAATTACCAAAGAAATAAGAACAATCAAAGAAAAGACTTTCTTCATTTTATCCTCCTCAAGATAATTATAGTTTTTTCAAGAAAATTTTTCAAGAATTCAGCAAATAACTTCAATTGAATTTACATCTGAATCAATTTGTTCACAATACTCATAATCATTATCTTGATAGAGGCTTTCCCTTGACAAAATAGATAATCTCTCTTTTGCCACTTTTATCGCCTCTTCTGAATTGTCTATTCCTATCCATTTTCTTCCCAATTCTTCTGAAGCAATTAAAGTTGTCCCGGACCCACAGAAACAATCAAGAATAATGCTCTCCTGATTTGAGGATGAAATTATAATCAATTTTAGTAAATCAAGGTTCTTCTCTGTTGGATACATTGGGGTTTGTGGATCTTTAAATTCCCAGATATCCTGAATTTTTTTCCCGCTCCTTTCATCTGCGTAAATCTTTTTTCTTGGTACCCCCGTTTTTGACCACTCTATCAACCCTTCTTTTTCAAGTTTGTCCAATTCTGAGGGAGAACATCTCCAATGTCTTCCTTTGGGTGGAGATATGTTGTTCCAGATTTTACCCGTTTCTCCATTTTTGGTTTCCCCAGGTGCGTGAAGTGGAATTGTTGTATATCTTCTTCCATCTTTATCAACTTTTTTGAATAACCTTTTTATATCGTCTTCATTCAGTTCTTCCTTTGGTTCGTTCCAGATGTGATTTCCTGTTTTTGAATAAAACAAAATCATATCTTTTATGTTTCCAAAAGACCTTCTTTCAAAGTTTTTTGGATTGCACTTTATTCTCGTAATGTCCGCCAAAAAATTCTTTTTACCAAATATTTCATCCATCAAAACTTTAACATAGTGTCCTATTTTGTAATCAATATGAACATAAATAGAGCCTTTATTTGACAACAGTTCCCTTAATAAAATAAGCCTTTCTCTCAAAAACTCAATGTAATTTTCTCCAAGAAGCGAATCCCTGTATGCGATTGCATCTTCATTGCTTCTGCTTATCGTGTTTGCTTTATTCTTGCTTATGGTAAAAATATTGTTTGTTGAAAACGGCGGATCTATATAGACAAGGTCAATCTTTTCTGCCAATCCTTTCTCATAAAGGAGATATTTCATAACTGAAAGGTTTTCACCCTTAATGAGTCTTGATCTTGAACCAATCTTTCCTTCTGCAGTTTTTATGAAAGTTTTCTTCCTGTATTCAAGTATTTCTCTTTCTGTCTTTTTGCCTTTATAACTTAAAATCATAAATTAGCCTTTAAACTTGAAAGAGAAATTCTCTTAGCACGAGGACGCTCATAATGTTGTATTTTGAATATGTTGCTGCCATTTCTTTATGCATCTATATTCCACAGATTTTATTTTACATCAACCAATCAAATTCTCCAATTTTGTTTTGCCTTAAAGGAAATAGTTGTAGTTTTTTCAAGAAAATTTTTCAACTTTATGATAGACTTTTTTTTGGTAGAAAGATGATTGATTTTAAATACTGCAAACAGTGCAATAAAATCTCGATTAAAGGAACTAAATGTAACTATTGCTCCTCAAGCCTTGAGTTAAAAGAACCCGATTTCTTTGTTGGAAAATCCTTTGGGAAATACAAGATAGAGGGTGTTCTGGGTTATGGCGGTATGGGAATTGTCTATCTTGCAAGACATTCAATTTTAAATAGACTATCAGCATTAAAAATGATCATTCCCTCTCTTGAACAGGAATCAACTTTCCTTGAAAGATTTTTGAGAGAGGCTCAACTCCTTGCCACCTTAAAGCATCCAAATATCGTTGGCATTTACGATTTTGATGTAAGCGACTACGGCTCTGCCTACTACGCTATGGAATTTGTTGAGGGAATCTCATTAAGAACTCTTTTATTGCACCATTCAAAGATTTTTAATGTTGATGATTTTTCAACCATTCTTAAAGAAATAGCATCAGCACTTGATTACGCCCATAGTAAAAATGTCATTCACAGGGACTTAAAGCCCGAAAACATTCTTTTGACAATTTCAGAAAACAGGGTTTCACCAAAAATCCTTGATTTTGGAATAGCAAAGGTTCTTTCCGAAGATTCGTCAAAAACATTGACAGGCGAAGGGAACATAATCGGAACAATAAACTACATCGCACCCGAACAACTACTTTCAAAAGGAGTATCTCCTAAAACTGACCAGTACGCCTTCGCTTTGATAGTCGCTGAAATTATCTCTAAAAAATCTCTAAGAGAAGGAAAAACACTCGGCGAAATTGTTGCAAAGGATATTAATTTTCCTGTAGGAGGCGCCTCTCTTCCCGAAAATACTCCTGAAAATATTGTGAATGCTATCCAAAAAGCAACATCTGTTCACCCGGAGGAGAGATTTGAGAGTGTCTCACAATTCATCGAAGAGTTGAAACTGAAAGAACCATCAAATCTTGATACGATGAAAAATATAATTTTGAAAGAAACTTCAGGTTATTCGCCTACAATCTCCACGCCATCTGGAAGTGAGGTAATTTCACAACTTTCAAGAGAATCAAAAAAGACAAAAGAGGCAGAGAAAAGCAAGAAGGTTAAAAACAATAATTTCAAAAAAGTTTTTGTCCCTGCGACAGTTGTTTTGATTTTCGCTCTGCTTCTACTTTCTATATTTTTTCTTTCAAAAAAGAAAAAAGAAAATTGGGAGAATCAATCAAATCCCTTTGAAAAAACGGGAGAGTGGGAAGCGCCAGCGGATTCAATTGAAATTCTCTCTTCAAATGTTGAGAAAGATATTTTAATAAGAGGTTCAAGTTCTCTTTATCTGATGAAGTTGGATTCAAAAGTCCCTACACCAATACAACTTAAAACTGGTGAAGAATTGATTTGTACTTCCTCAATCAACAATCCAATTTTATTTGATGGAAAAAGAATTTATGAGAAGTCCTTAGACTCTGGAAATGAAATCCCCATCTTTGACCTTAAAGGAATGGTAATAGAAAAAGTGATTATATCAAAATCAAATAGAACATTGGCACTAATCAAAAAGGATGAAGTCTCTCTCTATTCTTTAATAAATCACCCAGAAAAGCCAATGACGACAATCAAAGATGACGGGATTGAAAAAGGGCGCTATTTTCTTAGTGATAAATATTTTTCAGCAGTAAAAGGAAGCGATGTTGTCTCCTTCGAATTTGAAACAGGAAAAAAAGTTTATCAAAAACAATTTTCTGAAAGAATAAATGGAATAATGACTAATGATGCTCTTAATATTCTGTCAATCTGGGGGTGGTTTGATAGAATTGTTCTTTATGATTTTTTAAAACAGGAAACAAAAGAAATTGCTATATCAGGTGAGACAATGGACTTGCTTGTACTTTCAGAAGTAAAACTTTTTGCCTCTGCTGGAAATTATGGGCTTAAAATTTTTGATCTTGATGATGGAAAACTTCTCTACCAATCAAAAGAAAATGTCCCCTTTGATTCAATTTCTTTTTCACCTGATGGAATTCTATCTTTATCAAAGCAGAACTCTTCGATAATCAGATATTCATTAAAAACATCATCGCCATCAAAGATCGTAAAGGTTTGCAAAAGTGAAATCTGGTGCCTTGCTGAAGATAAGAAAAACAACCTTGTGTTTGCAGGAAGTAGCGATGGAAAAATCTATTCAATAGATAAAAATGGAGATGTAAAGTCAAAGGAGTTACACACACTTGGCGTAACATCAATGGTTACAACAGAAAACAATTTAATAACCTCATCTGATGATAAAACAATCGCTCTATTTTCTCTTCCCTCTTTAGACCTTCAATTTAGAAGCACCGCACACGATTTTTTGATTAACTACCTTCAAATTTCAAAAAGGGAAGATAAGTTGTGGTCATCTTCTTCAGACGGGAAATTAAAGTCGTGGGGATTGCCAAATCTAAAAGAGGAGATAACAATTTCAACAGGCGACCTTTTGAATAAAAAACTTTCGCTTCACGGATTCTGGGTTGATGAAAATGAAAATCGCTTTTTGATAGGCAGTTGGAATAGTACACTGATCTATCTCAAAAAAGAGGGAGATAAATTTTCTTCAAAAATTTTTGAAATCCCATCTCAGGCGGGAATATCTTTTGCCTATATTCCTTCCTTAGAAGTTGTGATGATTTTAGGTTCTTATGATATATTCTCACTTTATGCTTTTGACCTTAAAAATGAGGAACTTTTTTTATTGCCACAAATCACGACAAATCCTCTTTCTTTCTCAATTTCTAAAGGTCCTGAAAATAATGTTTGCTACTTTGCAACAGGTGGGGAGGTTATAAGAATTGAAATTAAAAGGGGAGATGAAGATAAAATCTTGTACTCTTATAAAACACTCTTGCTTCCTCATCCTTCTATTCCCTCATCAGTGCTTAATTCAAATGATGGAAAGACAATAATTTTAGGAACTTCAACGGGAGATGTGATCTTTTTAAACGACGATTCCTTCAATTCTTCAAAAGAAATTAAAGGAGAAAATTTAAGGAGAATCTATTCTTCTAAACCTTCTTGAGTGTGTGTCCCAACTTCTCTTTTTTTGTCTTTAAATATCTAAAGTTTAATGGGTTTGGAGTAATTTCAATTGGCTCTGTCCCTGTGATTTCAATTCCAAAACCAGAAAGGGCTGCAAGTTTTTTTGGATTGTTTGTAAGCAATTTTGCTCTGTGAATATCCAGATCTCTTAAAATTTGAGCACCTATTCCATAATCTCTTTCATCAGGCTTAAATCCAAGCGCCTCATTTGCTTCAACTGTGTCAAGCCCTTTGTCCTGAAGTTCATAGGCTTTAAGTTTGTTTAAAAGCCCAATTCCCCTTCCCTCCTGCCTCAAATATACAATCGCACCCTTTTTATTTTCAGAAATTTTTTTCATAGCATATTCAAGTTGGGCTCCGCAATCACACCTGAGAGAATGGAGAGCATCACCGGTGAGGCATTCTGAGTGCATCCTCACAAGAACCTCCTCCCCCTTCTTCCATTTTCCCATAACAAGAGCAAGGTTTGGTTTTTCGCAAAGTTCAGATTGATAGGCGATGATTTTGAACTCACCATATTTTGTGGGAAGTTTCGGCTCCGCTATCCTTTTGACGAGTGTTTCCCTTTTCAATCTATATTTTATTAAATCAGCGATTAAAACAATATCAACCCCGTGCTTTTTTGAAAATTTTAGTAAATCAGGAAGCCTTGCCATAGTCCCATCATCTTTCATTATCTCGCAAATGACACCCGCAGGATAAAGCCCTGCAAGTCGACAGAGGTCTATTGAGGCTTCTGTTTGCCCCGGCCTTCTTAAAACTCCTCCCTCTTTTGCTCTCAAAGGAAAAATGTGGCCTGGTCTTAACAAATCAGATGATTTTGTTTTCGGGTCAATCGCTGTAAGTATTGTCGCAGCCCTGTCATAGGCAGAAATACCTGTTGTTGTTTTATCCTTTGCCTCAATTGAAACACAGAAGGCTGTTTGAAAACTTGATGTGTTTTTTTCAACCATAAGGGGAATTTCAAGTTCATCGAGCCTTTGCCCTGTCATTGAAAGGCATATAAGTCCCCTTCCGTAAGTTGCCATAAATGCTATTGCCTTTGGAGTAACTTTTTCTGCTGGAACAAAGAGATCACCCTCGTTTTCCCTGTTTTCATCATCAACAAGGATAACCATTTTTCCCTTCTTTATTAATTCAAGCGACTTTTCAATTGATATTATTCCCATCTAAAAATCCTCTTCAATAAGTTTTTCGATTGTTAGATTGCTTTGTTTTTTTAAAACACTTTGAATGCTTCTTACAAGAATGTCCGTTTCAATATTGACCTTGCTTCCTCTTTTCAATTTCAAAAGAGTCGTATTTTTCAATGTAAATGGAATTAAAACTATTGAGAGGACATCGCCTTGAATTTCAGAAACAGTCAAACTCACACCAGAAATTGCAATTGAGCCTTTCTCTATCACACAATCCATCAAATTTTTGGGTACTCTAATTTTTAAAAGATAATCATTTTTATTTTTTCTCAAAGAGACAACTTTTCCAACTCCTTCAATGTGCCCCTGAACAAAATGGCCTGAAAAAGTGTCCTCTGCCCTTAATGCAGGCTCAAGATTGACAGAATCTCCTTTCTTAAGAGTTGAAAGAGTTGTTACGCTGATGGTTTGCGATGATGCATAAGAAGAAAAAGAACTCTTATCAAAATCAGTAACGGTTAAACAAACGCCATCTACAGCAATGCTCATTCCCAATTTTATGCCATTCAAACACTCTTTGCAGGCGACTTTAAAGATTTTTCCCTTGCCCTTTTCTTTTACTTCCTTAATTATTCCCAATTCCTTGACTATTCCTGTAAACATTTTCCCTCTAAATCAGTTGTAAAGATGTAATCTCTTCCAACCTTTCTAACTTTTCCTTCAAAAAAATTAACTCTATTCTTCAAGGGTTTTAACACAGGTGGAGGAGAAAAATTCCTTCCACCAATTTGTGGAGACACTTCAACAGTTAATCTGTCAACAATGTTCTCTTCAAGGATTGATGTCGCAAGACCTCCAACCGCTTCAACAAATAAAGAGACAACCATTTTTTCTTTTAAATACTTTAGAACTTCATAAAAAAGTTCTTTGTAACTATTATCAACATCACAAAGAATCGTAGTTACATTTTCACCTTTAATAGGTTTGAGATTTTTAAAAACTGTGGACCTAAAGATAATGATTTCTCCACAATCTTTTGCAGTTTCAAGGGTTTCTGAGGGAATGTAAGAGAGTCCATTTTTATCAATTATCACCCTCATTATAGGTTTCTTTTTTTTGTAATGTCTTATCGTAAGTTTTGGATGGTCTCTTAAAATGGTTCCAGATGTTACCAAAATTGCATCAGAAAGAAATCGCTCTTTGTGAACATTTTCTAAAGTTTCCTTACAAGAGATATAACCACCTTCTTCAAGAGATGTTATTCCATCAAGAGTTTGAGCCCACTTTAAATGAATAAAACTCCTTTTTTTTGTATGAAAAATAAAGTAAGGTTTGTCCAAATTTACGCACTCTTCCTTTAAAACATTTTCTATTACTTCAACTCCACTTACTCTTAACTCTTCAAAGCCTTTACCATTTACCTTTGGATTTGGGTCAATGGTTCCTGATATAACCCTTTTTATTCCCTCATTTATTATCGCCTTTGTGCAGGGGGGAGTTTTTCCATAAATCGAACATGGTTCAAGTGTAACATAAAGGTCTGAACCTTTGACATTTTCATTTGCATTTTTTATAGCCATAACCTCAGCGTGGTCTTTTCCAACACCTTTGTGATAACCCATACCGACAATTTTTCCATTTTTAACTAAAACAGCACCGACAGATGGATTCGGGTGGGTTCTTCCCCATCCTCTCTTTGCAAGAGAAATCGCTTTTCTAAGAAATTTCTCTTCAATCATTCAAAAAGTCCTTGAGCATACTCTTCAGCGTCAAATAAAACAAGGTCTTCCACCTTTTCTCCAACGCCAACATAACTTATGGGTATTTTCAATTCATCAACAATTGAAAGGGCAATTCCCCCTTTTGCGCTACCATCAAGTTTTGTCAAAATTAAATCTGTAACCTTTATTTTAGAAAGAAATTCTCTCGCCTGATTAAGTCCATTCTGCCCCGTCGTAGAATCAAGAACCAGACTGATCTGGTGTGGTGCTCCACTTAAACCTTTATTTATTACCCTCACAACTTTTTCAAGTTCTTCCATTAAATTGTGCTTTGTATGAAGCCTTCCCGCTGTATCAATGAGGCAGAAATCGTAATTTTTTGAAACACACTTTGCTACAGCATCGTAGGCAATTGATGCGGGATCGGTTCCTTCAAGATTTTTTACTATTTCAACATTACTTCTTTTTGCCCATATATCAAGTTGTTCAACCGCCGCAGCCCTGAATGTGTCACAGGCAGCAACTACACCTCTTTCACCCGATTCGCTTCTTTTTCTTGCTATTTTTCCAATTGTCGTAGTCTTTCCAACCCCGTTTACACCAACAAATAAATGAATATAAGGCTTTTGATTTTGCGTCTTGAAAGGTTCAGCGCTTGACAAAATTTCTCTGACCCGTTTCATCAAAGATTCTTTTGGATTATCCTCTTTTTCAAGCCCTTTTATCAGTTTAGAAACTGTGGAAATTCCAATATCTGCAAGAATGAGGGTCTCCTCAAGTTCTTCTATCGTTTTTTTAATTTCTTTCTTATCCTTAAAAAGAGAGTCTATCGTCTTTCCAAAAGACTCTCTCGTCTTTTTTAAACCTTCCCTTATTTTTCCAAACATTTTCTTTACTCCTGAGGAAGTTTTGAAAGAACCTCTTTTGCCTTTAATCCAAAAGGTCCCTCTGGCGCTATCTTTATCACCTTCAAAAGGGCATTCCTGCACTCCTCAACCCTATTTAATTTTAAAAGACTCTCAGCAAGATTAAAATAAATTTCTGGTCCATCTGCCTGTAAAGAAGAATACACTTGCTCAACGAGTTCTCCCGCTTTTGAAAAATCTCCATAAGCAGAAAGGTAATCTCCTCTCTTTTTTGCAATATTTCCAAGTTTGACATATACCCTGTAATCGTTTGGATTTTCTTCAAGCGCTTTTCTCAAAACATTTTCAGCATCGTCAGTGCTACCCTCTTCAAGATAGATAAGTCCAAGGTTGTAATAGGCGTTGAACTTTGAAACCAGCCCTTCTGTGTTTATTATTTCCCTGAATTTACCTTTAGCCTCTTCATATCTTTTAAGGTTCAAAAGCGCAATTCCCTGAGCGTTCAAAATGTCAAGTTTTGCCTGTAGTTCATCCGGACCTTGAGACATAGATTTATCAAGCCATAAAATTGCCTTATCGTATCTCTTTTCTCCAAGATAAAAGACCCCCTTTGTGTATGAATATTTTGCATGAGGTTCAAGCCTCATCGCAAGATCAATGTAGTGGTGAGCAGCATTCATATTTCTTGCCTGAGCATACTCAAGGGCAAGGTTGTAAGCAATTTCACTATTTTTTATATTCTCATCCCCAGGAAGGGATTTAAAGGTGTCATCACTATCAACTTTCATTGATTTAACAGCGTTAGTAGAAGAAGGCAGCCTCGTCTCAGGTCCAGCGCAGGATAGAATTAGAATTGACACAACAAAAAGAAAAACGACTCTTTTCATCCAATCACCTCATAAGCAGTGAGCGTTTTAGTGATACCTTTTACCTGAACACCGCCAATCTCTATGGTTTTAAATTTACCTTTTGTCAACTCATAACTTCTTTGTCCAATTACAATTTGACCCGGTTTTGCAACATAAGATTGTAACCTTGAAGCAAGGTTGACAGATTCTCCAAGAACTGTGTATTCCATTCTTTTCGGGCTTCCAATATCTCCTGCAACCATTTTTCCTGAATTTATCCCAACTCTAAAGTTCAGTTGAATGTCTCCATTTTTATTGTATTCCATAAGTTCATTTTTCATTTCAATCGCACACTTTATCGCACATTCGGCGTGGTCATCTCTTTCAACAGGTGCACCAAAGACTGCCATCACACAATCCCCTATAAATTTATCAAGAGTTCCTTCATTATCAAATATGACATCGGTCATCCTTGATAAAAAACCATTTAAAATTTCTGCAACTTTACCCGGCTCCATATTTTCACTCATTGAAGTAAAACTGCATAAATCAGCAAATAAAACAGTCGCTTCAACCTCTTTAGCAACAAGGCTTCCAGCCTTTTCTATTGATTCAAGAATTCTTTTTAAAACGCTCGGTGAATGGTATCTTTCAAGCCTTGATTTTGCCATCTTTTCCTCTTCAAGTTTCGCTCTCAATGACGCCTGACGAATGGCAACTCCACAAAGTCCCGAAAGGGCAGAAAGAAGTTCAAGTTCATAGTTTCCATAAGCCTTTACCCTCAAAGGAGTATCAACATAAATTAGCCCAATTGCCTTATCTCCAACAAGCAATGGAACACACAATGCAGATCTTATTCCAAGCATCCTTATTGATGCACCTGCCTGAAATCTTTCATCCGTCTGAGCATCGTGGCATAAAATTGCAACCTTATCGTTAAAGGACTTTTTTGCTATTGTTTGACTGATTCTAATCTGTTCACCACTTTTGTCCGCCTGTTTTATTATTTTTGGTTCCAATTCGCCACTTTTTTCATCTGTTAAAAGGATGACGCCTCTTTGGGCTTGAACTTGCTCAAAAATGATTTCTATGACCTTCTCAAGAACCTCCTCATAACTCTGCGCCTCAATCAACTGCCTTGAAACCTCATTGAGACTTGAAAGTATCTTTTGATTCTTTTGAATTCTATCAAACTCTATTGTCTTTGCTTCCTCTATCTTTGATTCTTTTATCTCCCCCTTTAACATCGCCTGAATTTCATCAAGAGAGCGGACAATAGTCCCTTCAGCCATAGACATCTGACTATCAGAAATCAAAACATCATCTGGTTCACCCATTTTAAATTTTAATGGAAAACTCCCCACCTTTATCTCATCCCCATCCTTAACTTCCCTTGTTGATATCTTTTCTCCATTAACGAATAATCCATTTCTTGAATTTAAATCTTTTAAAATATAACTCTTCCCATTTTTTTCTAACTCACAATGCCTTCTTGAAATAGTTGGATCAAAAAGGATGAGGTCGTTTCCCTCCATTCTACCAATAGAAATAATCTCTTTTTTAATTTCAAATTTTTGATCTTCTCCCCCAATTTTAAAGGAAAGATACGCCATTTATACTAACCTCCAGATTAAATTATACCATATTGAAACAAAAAAAAGGGCGGCTTTTAGCCGCCCTTTTATATCACACAATATGGTGAGATTATCTTGTGTATGGAAATTCGTTAGACACTCCGCCATCAGGGTTCTTAACCGTGATCATAACCTGAACACCCTTCGGGCAAAGAGCCTTGAGTGCAGCGCCCTTCTTGGCAACTACATGGGATGAATCCTTGTATGTGGTTATTGGAACTTTTGTAGTGCCAATATAAACTTCACAACCGGGCTTAAATTTAGAGCCATAGATGTGGAGTCTGAATGGGCTTCTTGCCTTTTTCACGCTTGTGATAACAGGATTTTCAGGTGGCGGTGGAGGTGGTGTACCACTAACAGTTATTGTAACAGGCTGTGATGTTACCGAGGTGCCTGTATTATCGGTAACAGTAACAGTTGCGCTGTAAGAACCAGCGGTTGTATAACTGTGAGTTGTAACTTGCCCTGAACCAGTTTCACTATCACCAAATGCCCAAGCATAAGTATATGGTTCCTGTCCACCCGTAACTGCTGCTGTAAAGGTAACCGCCTGATCAATACCCACTGAAGTCGGTGCTGCGGTTGCTGTTACTGTCATAGCAACATACTGAACAAGGTTAAAGGAAACGAGTGGAGTCTTAAATGGTCCAAAACAACAGGCGGTATCAAGATACGCCCACGCCACAAGAACATGGTCGCCATAAGTAAACGTTGATGCATCCCATGTTGTTGAGTACTCACCTTGTTCATCCTTTGTAGTTACTGTACCAATAAGAGTTCCTCCTATAATATCATCTCCCGGGTTGGGATCATCAAGGTAAAACTCAACTTTTTTGACAGGTTTTCCCTCTAATTCATCTTGCATTTTTGCAGCAAGCTTAATAGAAGATCCTTTAACAAGGTCTCCTGCCATAGGTGCGGTTATATAGGGACTTGGTCCATTGTTGTCAACAATAAATGTCCACGAACTCCTCCCAGTTGTTTGCTCAGTCATCTGGGAAAGCCCAACGGCGTTGGTAACCCTGATATAAAGCGTGTGAGGTCCATCAGTTAAAGAGGCTGTGTCAATGGTAATATACTGTGAAGTTACGGGGCTAAATATTGTCCAGGGACCATCAGTGCCTTTATCAATATTATAGGCAATTTGACTTACATTAGAAGCAGCGCAATCCGGCTTCAAATTGGTAGGATAATCCGTTCCAGTAACTGTGAAGCCAAGTTTGCCGCAGACTATCCAGTTTTCTGACTCACACGGCTGGGAAAGAGGTGGATGATTACATCCAGCATCAAAGGTGACCGTGAACTCAGGAGGAACATTTATTCCATATGAATCAACGGAGTTATAAACTAGAGTGTTGCAGGCCGAATCGTAGACCCTTACTCGAATTGGAGATGGGTCTTTACTGCCTGTTTGTTTCCACCACGCAAGAGTATCAAAGTTGGCTGTATATGTTCCCTCAACCCCGGCAGGTGTTTGCGTCTTAATTTGCTTGAATCGCCTCCACTGGCCGACGACATAATCAATGAAATAAAAATCCACTTGTTTAATCGCAGTTGTTGTATCTTTCACCTTAACTGTAATTGGAACAACTCCCTCCAGCATTTTTGGGGCACAGTTGGCATAAATAGTGGCTGGTAACGGTCCTGCGGTAACAGTGGGAAGGTCGTCATCTGTACTGTCATAAGTTACCGCCCCTGTTCCAAACCAGTCGGAGCCATAATAGAGGTAACCATTGTAGAAATGGAGTGCAGTAACATTATTCATTGGATAAACAGGAACAAAACCACCTATTCCTGTGGGAAGAAGTGTTGGAGCCATTGGGTTTGTAATATCCAAAAGTAAAAGCATATAACCAGAATTCGTAACAGCCAATCTTGTCAAACTGATTGCCTCAACAAAATTTGTTCCCTGTGGACCAGCAGTAGATACATAGGGTACTTGTCCCGTTGTATCTAAAGTAAAGTGAACTGCTGGAGAGTTGGCTATAAACCTTATTGGATAAACCGTAGCAGTGCTGTCCATTACATAGACAACTTCACCTGCAATTGTCATATCCTCTAACAGATTTGCGAAAGGAAACGCTGTCGTATCACCGGTTGGGTCAAGCGTGGGTGGACTGTTTTGAGTATTTATCCTGAAGGTGTAAAGATTGTAAGGGGCACCATTGTTTTCAACACCAATAAATGTTTCGCCTGGATAAGCGCTGTGGGAAAATCCCTCTATTTTATAGATTCCACCGGCAACAGGAACGCTGGTAATGAGTGCAGGCATAGAAGCAATCGATTCAACATCTACCAGTTGCAAATCAGTGGTAGTTCCTACCAACAGATAGGAACCGGACATAACTAAACCTGTTACTGGAGATCCACCAGTAGTATAAGGTGTGGTTATACCTGATAGTAAGACAGGATGACTTTTATCGGAAATATTTACAACCCAGACTTTGTCGGTTCCATCGCTGACATAGGCAAAATTACCATCTCCTGAAATTGCAGCAAAATATATCTCATCAAAGCCGTAACCAAGATGATCAATTCCGGGTGGTTCAAAGAAAGATAAAGTGATTGGATAAGTAGGATCTGTATTGTCAATTATTGCAAGTCCGGCACCACCACTCGGAACATAGAGGTAATTACCCTGTGGAATGACATCATAGGCAAATCCACCTGTAATAAAGTGAGATGTTTCCCTTAGATCACCGTCAAAAAATCTTGCCCCTTTAACCCCATCTGCAACAAGACCGCCATTTGCAGAAAATCCTGCGTCATATACAGCCTTATCAATCCAGTAATTTGATGGCTGAGTGAAATAGCCTGTCTTAATAACATTTGCAAATTGATCTTCAAAAAGAGCAACTCTTCCCTGTAAGTTTGCTACAAAAATGCCTGTATCGGCAGGCTTCATAGCCGTAACATCATAAATATCCTCATATTGTTTAATGAAATAGTGATTATTGGGATCGCTTACATCGTCAAGTCGATAAACACTTATCCAGCACCAATCATCCCAACCCCAGTATAAGAAAGGATGGTAATACCATGTTGGCTCATAATTTACATATAGATAGGGGTATTTATACAATATTTGACCGGCATTGCCGTATGGATCAGCAATAGTTCCAATATACTGTGGCGCACACACATCAAGTTGGGAAATATCGTAGAAATCAAGATAGCCATTCACAATATCAGCTGCTATTAGTACCTTACCTTGACTATGTTCGTCTTCAGGAATAAAACCTGCTGTGTAGTAACCACTAGGCGATGGTGGCACCGTGTAGAGAAGACTAAAAGTGCTAATTTCATAGACTTCCATATCCCCAGGAGTACCCATACTAAAAAAGTCCCACCTAAATGCAAATAAGTAAGAATCATCAGCAGAAGGGATAGCATCACAATAACCATAGTAAGCACCGACACTAAGGCCACCCATGTAACCACCCGAAGTATCAAGTAAATAGGTTCCAAAATAGCAGAAGACATAAACAATCCCATTGTGGATTCTCACTTTGATGGGAATATCGCCCCACCACATTTCTAATGGATGCGTTGGGTCAGTGGCATCGGCAAAATAAAGATTCCCCCCCGCAGCCCACACCATAGTTGTTCCGTCAGTGTCAGCTGTCCAAGTTTCGCCCATCATATCGTAATAACCTGGGTCACAAAGTCCTTCCGGCTGTGGAGTGGATTCGCTTCTGTCCCAAATATGACTTTTATAAACCGGCGTAGCCAAATCGGAGAAGTTAATTGGTGACGGGCTTTTATTGCCTTTTAAATTAGTCCAAATAGGGGACAAACCCGTCTTCTTGTTGATTGAATTGCTTTTTCCCAGAATACCTGGCTTTTCATTAGCAAAAGTCATCCCGGCAAAAAGCAGGGCCATAATTACTACGACCCCTAAAAACCAGTACCTTTTCATTCTTTTCATCTCTTTACCTCCTTACATTTCAAAAAGTTAAAACCAAACATAGCCAATTTTCCTTTTCCTTTACCGTTAGGGTCTCCTCTTACATTGGGCCATCTTCTGCCTGCTTGCTCCCATTCTTTTCTCAATCTCACCATTTTCAATCCCTCCTTCATAAAAGTTTAAGGGACATATTTTTACCAAATGCAATTATACAAAAATCAAAAGAGAATGTCAAGAGGTTCTTTGCAATTGTCAATTTACCTTTAAACACCTCCTTTCTTCAAACTCAACTTTAATATACTTCAAAAATTTTAATTTGTCAAGTATTTTTTTACTATTGACCTTTAAACCCATTTTAAACTAAACTACTCTCTTCTAAAAATGGAGGTTGCATTGGAAAAGAATGAAGGAAAAATCAAGAAGAAAGATGAGACTTTTGACCTTGGTCCCGATGACTTTTGCGAGATTGCAAATCAGTTTGCAGTTCAGGGGAGGCTTGACGAAGCAGTCAAACTTTATGAAAGAGCGATAAAACTCTATCCTGAAAGTCTTGCCTTAAAAATCAATTTGGGGAAGACAAGAAACTTATTAAAGGAAAGGGATGAGGAGGAGAAGAAAAAACTCCTTGAGAAATTCAAAGATGAAAGAACAAAGATGGACTGCCTTTCAAGTCAATTCTTTTCTATGGGTATTATCTTTTTAAAAAAGGGACAGGTTGAGAAGGCACAAGAATTTTTCAGGCTTTCACTTTTTCACAACCCAAACAATCCTCAGGCAAGGCTTGAACTGGCAAAGGCATACTATAAAAATAACGATTTCTCTAACTGCTTAAAAGAATCAAAAATAGCAATTGCGGTTGATCCATTCCTTTCTGAAGCACACGCACTTCTTGGAAAAAGTTTTTTCTATTTAAAAAATTTTAGGGCTTCACTCAATTCCATTACCGATTCAATGATACTTGATAATGTTTCAAATAGCGATACTCCTTCAGAGATAGTTGAGAAATTCAAATTTCTTCTCGATAAACTTGGAATCCACAGCAAAGTTGCGAGAAATGAACTTGTAAAATCAAGGCTTGAACTCTTTAATAAGTGCGTAAAATCTCTTGATGTTGAAAAGGAGTCCCTTATTGGAAAAACGGGAATTAAAGGGGTAAAAGAACTTATAAAGCCAAAAATTGAAGATGAATCAAAGCAGGAGTTGTTGAAACTGGCTTTAAGATTGAAATTTTTTTCTCTTTTGAAGGATTTGAATGATGAACACCTCTTTATTATAGCAAAAAGGGCTAAAAATTTGTCATTAAAGAGTGGTGAAATAGTTTTTGATGAGAGCGACGAAGGTGAGGAATTATATCTCCTTGAAACTGGCTCAATCAAAATAAGAAAGGAAACCCCATTTGGAGAGCAGATTCTTTCAAGAATTTCTGCGGGTGATTTTTTTGGAGAAATGAATTTCATTGACCCTGCATCAAGAAGTGCCGATGCTGTTTGTGAAGAGGATTGCTCGCTATTTTCAATAAAAAGAAGCGACCTTGAGATTCTTTTTGAAGAAAACAAGAAAGTCGCCGTCAATTTTTATTGGCACTTCTGGAAATCACTATCAATAAGGACAAGAGAAGCAAACAACCTCTTAAAAACATTTTTTGAAGAGAGTTCCTCTTCAAAAAAAACTCCTTTAAGTCAGGAAGAAATTGCAAAATCAAAGGCAATTTCAATAGAACTTGATAGAAAAATTCAACTTCTTCAAGAAAGAGGGCTTTCTGCAAAGGAGTTGAGACTCCTCGCAGCATTTTCTAAGGAAGAACTCTACAACAGAGAGGATTTGATTTTTAGAGAGGGAGATAAAGGAGATAAACTTTACATAATCCTTGATGGAAAGGTTAGAATAACAAAGTATATTCCGGGCGTTGGTGAAGAGGCTCTCGCCATTCTTGAAAAGGGAGATTTCTTTGGTGAAATGGCTTTAATAGACAATGAGCCCCGTTCTGCTGATGCGAAGGCACACATAAATGGGACAACTGTTTTGACAATTTCAAGAGAAGTTTTAAATGAAATTTTATCCGTTGACATTGAATCTGCCTATCAATTTCTTTCAATTCTTTGTAGAATTCTCACACAGAGATTGAGAGAGATAAACCTCAAAATTATTCAGTGGCGCCTTATGTCTGGTGGTTTTTAAGATGAATATTTACACATCAAGACAGATGCAGGAGATTGACAGGATAACAATTGAAGAGGAGAGTGTTCCATCTTTGTATTTGATGGAAAACGCTGCAAAGGCGGTGGTTAATGAAATCCTTAAAAATTTTAGCGAAGATGAGATAAAAAGGTGTCTCATAATTTCTGGAAAGGGAAATAATGGCGGAGACGGGATTTGCGTTGCAAGAATCCTTCACCATTTAAAGTTTTCGCCAATTTTATTTTTAGCGGCAAAAAAGGAGGATCTCTCAAGGGATTCAAAAATTCAATTTGAAAATTACGATGGAGAAGTTCATCTTCTTCAAAATGAGGATGATTTTATAAATGACCTTTCAAGTTATCTTAAGAGATCAAAGATAGTCGTTGATGCTCTTCTGGGAACAGGAACAAAGGGGGAGGTTCAGGGATTTTATAAAAAAATAATTGAACAAATAAATTCACATAAGACAAATGTCGTTTCAGTGGACATTCCAAGTGGTCTTTCGGGTGATTCTTTCCTTCCTTCTCAAATTGCTGTCAGGGCTGATTTGACGGTAACATTGGGGGGATTGAAACTTCCGCTTGCCTCTCCAGAGTGTGAAGAGTTTTGCGGTGAAGTAATAAAGGTTGAGATTGGGCTTTCAGATAGGGCGTTTGAAAAGATTTCCCCCCATTCACAACTAATTGATTTTGAATTTGCAAGAAGATTTTTCCCCGAAAGAGGAAAAAATATCCATAAAGGAAATCTGGGGCATCTTTTAATCATAGCAGGTGGAAGAGGAAAATTGGGAGCATCAATCCTAACCGCAAAGGGCGCTTTAAGAAGCGGTGCAGGGCTTGTAACAGTCGCAACAACTGAGTCTTTGTGCCCTTTTGTAACCTCTTCTGTTCCAGAGGCGATGACTCTTCCTCTTAAAGAAACCGATAGTGGAAAGATTTCTTTAAACTCGTTCAATATTTTGTTAAATTTCATTGAAAATGTTGATGCAGTGGCAATTGGACCAGGCATTTCAACTGAAGAAGAAACTTCTGAATTATCAAGAAAACTTTATTCAGAGACGAAAATTCCTATGGTTGTTGACGCTGATGGTTTAAACGCCTTTTCTAAAAGAAGCGATTTACTCTCAAATAAAAAGGGCGAAAGGGTTCTTACTCCACACCCTGGAGAGTTTGGAAGGCTTTTAGATTTAAGTGCCAGAGATGTTTTATCAAGCAGGTATAAACTTGTAACAGAGTATGCTCAAAAGTGGGGGGTAACGCTTCTTTTGAAGGGCTACAAATCTTTAATTGCAGATAAAAACGGCTTTTTAAGGATAAACTCAACAGGTGGAAGTTACATGGCGGGTGCGGGAATGGGCGATGTTTTGACAGGAATAATTGGTGCATTGTTATCAAGAAAGATTAACCCTTTTGATTCAGCATCGATAGGAGCATACTTTCACGGTTTGTCTTCTCAGTTTGTTTTCAAAGAAACTGGTTATGGAATCCTCGCCTCAGATGTAGCAAATAATCTTCCCCTTACAGAATCAAAACTCAGAAATGGAATATGAAATAAATTCTTTGAAGGATACTGAAAAAGTTGCAAGAGAGTTGGCAAAAAAAATCTCTTTTGATGAGATAATTTTGCTTGATGGGGAACTTGGAGCAGGGAAAACTACCTTTGTAAAATTTCTTGCAAAGCATCTTAAATTTAATGAAAATGATGTCTCAAGCCCCTCCTTTACAATTGTCCAGCATTATATTTCAAAGGAAGGAAAGGAGATTTACCACATAGACCTTTTCAGAATTGAAAAGGTTAGCGACCTTTATTCATTAGGGCTTGATGAACTTTTATCAGGGAAAGGTCTCGTTGTGGTTGAGTGGTATAAAATCGCCGAAAAACTTTTTAGAACTTCATCAAGAAATGTAATAGTCATAAAGTTTTTCCTGAATAAAAACAGAAAAATTATTATTGAAAATTTGACAAATTCTTAAAGATAGTCCATATTTTAATCTGGAGGTTTTTTTGGCAGAAGGTTCGACCTTAAGAATAGACAATTTCCCACTTGATGATTTCCTTACAATTCTTTTGCAATATGAAAAAGATGTAAGGACTGGATTTCTTCCAAGACAAACATTTTTAAAAGAGGCAAAACTTGAATCTTTGTGGCAGGGAGAAAATCTTGAAACGCCAGTAAAACTTTCCATTTATCTTCTCGATGAACTTGAAACTTTAAGCGATATCCTTGAAACCTTCATAATCGTTTCAACAAGTAGTGAAGCGAGCAGAGCCATAATCCCTCTTTCAAAAAGATTAAGAGATTATCTTGTGGCTCAAAAAGAGAGCGTTCTATTTAGAATTGATCCAAGATACGGGCTTGTTACAGGTTCTGCTGTAGAACCTGTGGATCCAACAATCAAATGGGATAAGCCGGGAATTTACACGGCACTCTATTTGACTTCTGACCCGACCTCTCCTTCAATTGCTGTTATGGAGTATGTTTCAGAAGAGAATTTAAAAAGATTTATAGAAATATTTGAAAAATATAATGGCATCTCTCCCAAAAAAAATACATTCTGGACAAGCGCTCTCAATAAACTTACCGGCAGATCATCTTCAAAAGAAAAAACAAAAAAGATAAATTATAAACTTTTGAAAACTTTAATCCATTTTCTTCAAAAAGAGAGGGGAATGTCAGCAACAGTTTCTTTAATCTACAAAAACATTGAACCAGAGGATGTCCCAAATTTGCTTATTGATAAAAGTTATGTGGTTACAGCAAAAAGTGGTTCAGATAGATTTTTTGGGACTCTTGCGGATTTGATATGAAAAAAATCTTTTTGCTTTTCCTTTTAACTTTATCTTTAAATCTTTTTTCAATGGAACTTGTTGTTTTCACATCAGAGAAGACACTCGTGGCAGAAAAGATTGAATACGAAGGCAACTACGCAACAATTTTTCTTCCCGGTGGAAACAAACTTGGCTGCCCTAAAGATTTGATTCTTGTTTCCTATTCTGGATATGTCCCACCAAAAGAAGATGTCGAACCAGAAAAATCTCTTCCCAAAGAAATCCCCTATAGAGAAATAATAGCAAAAGCCTGTCAGCAGGAGCAACTTGATGTCAAATTGGTTGCTGCGGTTATAAAAGTTGAATCAAACTTTAATCCGAAGGCTGTTTCTCCAAAAGGGGCAAAGGGACTTATGCAACTTATGCCTTCTGTTGTAAAAGACGAAAAAGTAAAAAATGTCTTTGACCCAAAAGAAAATATATTCGCGGGAGTAAGGTATTTAAAAAGATTGCTTGATGCCTGTTCGGGAGACCTTGGGCTTGCACTCGCAGCATACAATGCTGGTCTTAGAAGGGTTGTTAACGCAAACGGTATTCCTGAAATTGAAGAGACAAAATCATACGTGGCAAAAATTCTTTCAATCTATCCATTTCTTTAGAAGAATGGACACTTCGACAAAAGACATATTCTGGACATTGGACTTTCAATGAAAGAAAAATATATTGCAAAATGGTGGTAGCCACAGAAGAACCATCCCCTCCTTTCAGGATAAAAAGAAGAATCTCCTCCTCGCAGGGGGAGAACAAGAGCGGGTTTCCTACAAGTTTTAACCCCTCCCAGCATCCCCTGAGATGGGAGGAGGAAGTTGAGGATTTAATCTTCTTTTTCAAGTTCAAATGTGTATAAAACTCCAAGTTTATCTGATGTGTATTGAGGTGGGAATTTTGGAAAGGGAACAGAATCATAAATTGCATTTAAAACGGATTTGTCAAACTCGCTGTTTCCACTTGACTTGACTATTCTTAAATCTTCTATTCGCCCCGAGTCAAGTATTGTAAAGTGAACTGATGTGGCAAGTTTTTTGTTCATCAAAGGCTTTCTCCAGTTAGCCTTCAATGTTTGCTCAAGCCTTGCCTTATACCACTCGTAGGGAAAATCAGCGGCATCAAGAAGTAGACCCTTTTGTTTTCCTCCAAGCCCAACTACACCTTTTCCTCCAAGTCCTACGGCAACACCTTTTTCATCGCCGTTTTTTATTGGGCTTTTTCCTTCGACTTTTTTCTCCTCTTTGCCTTTAAGGGTTAATTTGGGCTTTTCTTTTTGAGTGTTTGCTTCAACGCTTCTTGATTCATATTTCCCGCCGGGAGTGCCGTATAAAGCACCACCCGTTCCGTAGGGAAGTTCAACAATTTTCACCTCAATGAATACATCTTTCTTTTCTATATTTGAAAATATTATCCCCTGATTGATCAGAAAAAAAAGAAATGAAAAATGAACGATCGTTGAAACTATAATAGCAAGAGGGAATGTGTTTCTTTGCTTTTGATGAAAAGGAAAAGACTTGACAGGCCTGGGAAGAGTCCCTGTCATCTTTACTTCTTATTATTTTGTTCTGAAGGCTCCGTTGCAAGTCCCACTGTGTCAATTCCGGCAAGTTTTACCTCATCAATGATATTTATTACATCACCGTAAGGCACATTTTTATCTGCAAAGAGGTAAATCGTCTTATCCTGCCTTCCCGCAAAAATCTGTTCAAGATAACTTTTTAAAAGATTTCTGTTGACAGGTTGAGAATTAAAATAGACATAGTTTTTATCTTGAGGAATCGTTAGTATTATTCTCTCACTTCCGCTTATGTTGGTCGTTTGAGATTGGGGCAAATTTACATCTATCCCTCTTTCAAAAAGTGGTGTTGTTATCATAAAAATTATTAGCAAGACAAGCATAACATCAACAAGCGGTGTAACATTTATATCGGATACGGGCGAACCTTCATCTCTTAAAGAATTAAAAGCCATTTTGCCTCCTAAAGAAACCATTTATCTTTTTACCACAACTAAAACAGATTCCATTATCAACCAAATTTTTTAAAACTTCAAATCCCCTTCTTTCAACCAAAAGAGCACCGCATTCGGGACAATAGGTGTTTTCTCCCTCTCCCCATACATTTCCTTTATAAACATACTCAAGCCCTTCTTCCTTGCCTATTTTAAATGCTTTCTCAATGGTTGGAAGTGGCGTTGAATGGCAGTTTTCCATCTTATAATTTGGGAAGAATCTTGAAATATGCCACGGAATTTCTTTTGAACGGGAAGCAATGAACTTTGCTATTGCCCTTAATTCATCCTCACCATCATTGACTCCCGGCACTATAAGAGTAGTTATTTCAATAAAGCATCCCGCTTCAAGAAGATTGTCTATTCCTTCAAGAACCCCTTTTAAAGTTGCCCCGCAGTATTTCTTGTAGGTCTCCTCCTTAAAACTTTTTAAATCAACATTCGCCGCATTAAGAAACTCTTTTGCTTTTAGCGTTGCTTCTTTTGAAATATATCCGTTTGTAACAAAAATATTTTTTAATCCTTTATTCCTGGCAAGAACTCCTATTTCGTAAGCAGTTTCAAAAAAGATTGTTGGCTCGGTGTAGGTGTAAGAAATTGAACTGCACCCCTCTTCTATTGCCTTTTCAACAATCTCCTTAGATTCAAAGAAATTTCCCACTACCTCCCTTTCCTCAATCTGGCTTATCTCATGGTTTTGACAGAAACGACATTTAAAGTTGCACCCCATAGTTGCAAGTGAAAAGGAAAAAGAGCCGGGTAAAAAATGAAATAGGGGTTTTTTTTCAATTGGGTCAATATTTATTGCAATAAATAGATTCTTATTTAAAGAGTAGAGTTTTCCTCCAACATTTTTTCTTACATTGCAAATCCCCTTCTTATTTTCGACTATTACGCATCTGTGGTTACAAAGGGTGCACCTTAATTTGTTTTCATCCAATTTCTCATAAAATGGTGATTCGAAAAGTTCACTTCTTGTGGACATATTTCACTTCCGCTCCGCACCTTATATCACCTTCGCAAGGCAAATTATCAAAGACAGCCTCAGGTGCCCTTTCATTTCTTGGTGGAAGAATTTCTACCTGAAAGACTTTTCCTTCTCCACCCCAATTTATCTTCATTTTTTCTTTTGAAACTCTTTCTATTGTTGATGGATACAAGGAACAAAGTTCTTCAAGGTCTGAAGAGGGAATTTTTATGGTATCTTTATTTTTTAAATCGTATCTCTGAAGAAAATAGGGTAAGGTCAATCTTAAATGTTCCAATGAGTTGCAAACTACAAGTGGTTCTCTTCCTTTTATGAAAGGTTCTTCAACGATAATCTTGCAGGGGGAATCCATTCCCGCTCTCAGCCCTGTTTCGCCGCAAACGGGAAGAAAAACTATGTTCTCTGATGGTTTCCAATCATCTGATTCTTGCCCTATAGTTACAACTTCCATAAACTTTCGCCATGTTGGAAGTGCTGCCCTTGAGCCTGTTTCAAGGCTTCCTAAAGGTTTGTGGTCATCCCTTCCCGTCCAGACTCCCGTAACAATATTGGGGTTAAAGCCAATAAACCACGCATCGGTGTAATCATCTGTCGTTCCAGTTTTTCCGGCAAAATTTCCTTTCATATTCGCCGCACTTCCCGCAGTGCCTCTTTTTATAACACCTTTCATTGCGGAAATGAGAATATAATCAACATCTTTATCAAGAACCTCTTCGTAGTTTGGTGAAAAACTTTCAAGTATCTGCCCGCTTCTATCCTCAATCCTCTGAATAAAATAGGGAGTTACATACACACCGTTGTTTGCAAATGCACCGTAAGCCGCCGTCAGTTCCCATAAAGTTATTTCAAAAGCACCCAGAGCCATTGAAGGATAGGGCTTTAAATCTGTTGTAATATGAACCTTTTTCATAAAGTCAATTACTTTTGAATAGCCAATATCGTTTAATACTCTTACTGCACAAATATTTATTGAATGTTCAATCGCTCGTTTTAATGGTACAAGCCCAAAATATCCCCTGTCAAAGTCGTGTGGGATGTACCCTTGTGAACACAACCCTGAAGGAGATTCTGTTCCATACAATAAAAGTGTAGGAGAGTCAAGTTCCCTATCACAAATATTTTTGCTATCTCTGAAGGCAACTGCGTATATTAGAGGTTTAACGGCAGAACCTGTCTGCCTTTTAGCCTGCATAACCCTATTGAACATGGTTTCAGAAAAATCGGAACCGCCAACAAGGGCATAAACCTCTCCCGTTTTCACATTGAAAGAAAAAAGTGCGGATTGGGCTTCAGAAGGTGCATCAAGTTGAAGTTCAAGAGGCTCCTTTTTTGCAACATTTATAAGCACAAGGTCTTCCTTATCAAACACAATACCTGGGGTTATTGATGGAAAAAATTTGAAATTTTCCTTTCTTAATTCAAAACTTTTATCGCTAAATGAAACACTCATTCCATCTCTACTTACATCATCAACTTTTGCCCAGTAGGATTCTCCCTCTTCAAACTCTTCAGTTGAACCAACTTCCTTATCTTTATATTTCTTTTTGTTGTAAGGCCTTCTTCTTTGATAATCTCTGAGCCCCTCCTTTATCGCTTTAACCGCCAATTCCTGAAGTTTTGGGTCAATCGTTGTATAGACTCTCAAGCCTCTTTCGTAAATTTCTTCCTCTCCATACTTTGATTCAAGATAAATTCTGACTCTTTCAGCAGGATATGCCTGCGCTCCTTTTTCAATCGGTGATTTATGCAATTTAAGAGGCTTTTTTCTTAAATTTTCATACTCCATAGAATTTATCTTTCCTGTTTTATACATTCTGAATAAAACCCAGTCTCTTCTTTCCTTTGCCCTATCGGGATATTTCCCTGGTGAGTAGTATGTGGGTCTCTGGACTACGCCTGCAAGAAATGCCGCCTCTTCAACATCAAGCGAAATCGCCTTCTTGCCAAAGTAGTATTTTGATGCAGCCTCTATTCCGTAATAACCGTTTCCAAAGCAAACCTTATTTGCATACATCTCAAGAATTTGTTGTTTTGTGTATCTTCTCTCAATTTTTAAAGCAAGTATCATCTCCCTTATTTTTCTTGTGATTGTCTTTTCAGGAGTAAGGAAATATTGCCTTGCAAGTTGCATAGTAATCGTGGATCCTCCTTGCCCCGCTTTCCTTTGAATAATATCTTTTAGCACTGCCCTTACTATACCTTTGACTGAAATTCCGTGGTGTTTATAGAAATTCTCATCCTCAACCGCTATCAATGCCTCAAAAAATTTTGGTGAAATCTCACTGTAATTTACAAGAATTCTCTTTTCAACTCCATATTCTTGAAGAAGGGTTCCATCCTTTCCATAAACTTTTGTTGTTTCCATCGGAAGGTTATAGGCAAGACTATCAACTTCTGGAATTCCTTTTGTTAAATATAGCCCTACTGCGACTCCAGAAATCAGTCCACAAATTAGAATTATTATCGCTATTGTAAGAACTATTGAACCTTTTTGCTTATCCATACTTTTTATAAAATTCAAGAAATTGAGGATTGTCGCACAAAGCTTGATTTAGTGAAAAAAGATCTTGAAGGTCGTTTGTGGTCCTTCTTAACCTGCTTGAAAGTTCAAAAGCGATATTTCTCCATACCACAGAACCAATTAGAGGATTATCATCAAGAATTGTGAGGAAGGAATCACGGTCTATAGAAAGTAGTGTAACGGGTGTTACAGTTTCAACTGTAGCGCTTGCAGGGCCTCCGTCAATTACTCCAATTTCACCAAAAATATGAGGAGGACCAAAGGTCGCAATAAGAATCTCTTTAGAACCTATCTGTCTAAAAACTTTAACTTCTCCCTCTTGAAGTAAATATAATTTCAATACGCTATATCCTTCTACAAGGATCTGGCTTTCTGATGGATGGTTCTCTATTGTGAATGCAGACATAAGTTTAGCAAATTCTTCTGCTTCAAGATCTTTAAAAAGGTAAATCTCATGGGGATCTTTTGTCGTCATAACAATCCTCCTATCATTTAATATTAAATACTTTTATAGAAAAAAGTCAAATAATCAAAATAATCATTTCAACCCTCAATCCTTTTTATTCTTTTTAAAAATAGTGTAAAATTAAATTTAAAGGAGTTTCTATGCCCAGTTTTTATCCTTTTAATTTTGGCGGATTGCCAGAAGAGTTTAGTGAACTTGAGAATTCAAGATATGTTGTTTTGCCAATCCCTTATGAAATTACTACAACTTATGGCAAAGGAACAAAAAAGGCGCCTAAGGCAATAATAGAGGCATCAAGAAATATGGAACTTTACGATGAGGAGCTTTTTTCAAGACCATACCTTAAAGGAATTTGCACTCTTGATGATTTGCTTTTTGAAAGCATTCTTCCTGAAGATATGGTTGAAACCGTTTTTGAATGTGCCTCAGATTTTATCTCAAAGGGAAAGACTCTTATTTCACTTGGCGGGGAACACTCTATTTCCTATCCTCTTTTTCTTGCCCATAGCAAATTTTATGAAGATTTAGGCGTTTTACAAATTGATGCCCATCTTGATTTGAGAGAAAGTTATGAAGGAACTCCTTTTAGCCACGCATCGGTTATGAGAAGAATTTATGATAAATGTAAGAATGTTGTTCAAGTTGGAATAAGGTCTTTATCTGAAGAGGAGGGAGAGTTTATAAAAAGTGATTACAAAGGAAAAATTTTCTGGGCAAAAGAGTGTTATGGAAATATTGATTGGATTGAGAAGGTTTTAGAATCTCTTCCACAAAATGTTTATTTGACCTTTGATGTTGACGGGCTTGACCCTTCAATTATGCCATCTACAGGAACCCCCGAACCTGGTGGCATTAACTACTATGATTCATTACATTTATTGAGGAGAGTGGCAAACAAAAAGAACATCGTAGGGATGGATTTCACAGAATTTATTCCATCTCCACCCTTTGTTTCACCCGATTTTTTAATTGGCAAAATAATCTATAAAATGATCGGCTACATTGAGGAAAAATCAAGATGAATTATTCAATAGTAATTCCTGTCTTTAATGAGGAGGGCAACATAGAAATCCTTACTAAGGAGATTGTCTCTGTTTTTGAGCAAATTTCAGATGATTATGAAATAATTTTCATAGACGACGGCTCAAAAGATGGAAGTTTTGCTGTTATAAAGGGACTAAAATCACAATATCCTATGGTAAGATGCATCTCATTTGAAAAAAATAGTGGTCAAAGCGCAGCCCTCGAAGCTGGATTCAGAAAATCAAGGGGCGAGATAATTATAACTATGGATGCAGATTTACAGAATGACCCAAAAGATATTCCCTTACTTCTTTCTGAGATTGACCACTACGACCTCGTCGTTGGATGGAGGGCGTCAAGAAAAGACCCATTAAGCAAAAAGATAACTTCAAAATTAGGAAATTTTTTCAGGAACATTTTTCTCGGAGAAAAAATTCACGATACAGGCTGTTCTTTGAAGGCATTTAAAAGAGAAAGTGTTGAAAGGCTTAAACTTTTTAGAGGAATGCACAGGTTTTTTCCTGCCCTGGTTACTATGGAGGGATACAAAGTTAGCGAAGTCAAAGTTAATCATAGACCAAGATTTTCCGGAAAAACAAAGTACGGTTTTTTCGACAGATTTTCAACCGCAACATTTGATTTATTTGCTGTGATGTGGATGAAAAAACGAGTTGTGCCGTATAAAATAAAGGAAGAAATTTGAATCTCTTATCTATCTTGACATCAGAGACATTCTGGTTGATCATTGGCTTTACAGGACAATTATGCTTCGCAGCAAGATTTCTTGTCCAGTGGATTGCTTCAGAGAAGGCAAAAAAAAGTGTGGTTCCGCTTTCATTCTGGTACTTCTCAATTTTTGGCGGATTGATTCTATTAGTTTATGCAATTTATAGGCTTGATCCCGTTTTTATCCTTGGACAGGCTTCCGGTCTTTTCATTTATTTAAGAAACCTCGTGCTTATTCAAAAAAGCGGACAGCATTCAAGAAAAAATGATGAATAAGAAACTTGTTTTTCTGTTATTAGGTTTTATCGTTCTGGAGATTGCGCTAATAAATACAAGAGGAGTTTGGGCTCCAGATGAAGCAAGATATGCGAGGGTTGCCTCTGAAATGAAGCAAAATGGAAGTTATCTGATTCCATACTTAAATGGAGAAGTATATAAAGAGAAGCCTCCTTTGTTTTTTGACATAGCTATTCTTTTCTCAATTTTTAGTAAGGGTGTTCCAACTTATGCAGTCAAAATTGTATCTCTTCTTTCTTCACTTGCGGTAATTTTGCTGACAATGGCATTAGCCTCAAGATTTGGTTTAAAAAACCTCCTGTTAATACCACTTATTGTATTGGCAGATATTAAATTCTTATGGCAGTCCCAATTCGGACAGATAGATATGCTTCTTTGTGCCTTAATTTATGGATCACTTTATGTAGGTTATTTGACATTAGAAAGTAAAAATTATCTCTTCTTAAAATATCTACTTCTCTCTTTTCTTCTTTTTTTGTCTATTTTTGCAAAAGGCGCAGCAGGGGTTATTCCCGTATTTTTAACCTTGCTTGTTTTCTCATTTCTTGCAACCGATTTAAAAAGGGGATTACGGTTTTTTTTACCTCTTATTTTTTGCCTTATTTTTGTGGCAATCTGGCTTTATATTTCAGGGTTACTGGCGGGTTTTGATTATCCAAAAACTCTTCTTTTCAAGCAGACTTTGACAAGATATCTTGACCCATGGCACCACTATGCTCCATGGTATTATTATCTGGGTGTTATGTGGGGTGATGGCTTTCCAATGATATTTTTAATAATCCCTGCCATTTTGTATATTATTAAAACCAAAGGATTTAAAAAACCACAATATTTATTAGCAATATTGTTTATTGTCATATATATTGTGTTTTTTTCGGCATCTTCTGGAAAGAGGAGTGTCTACATTTTACCAATTTATCCGATGGCCTCTTTCATAATCGCCTTTTTTCTCGAAGAAATTGACGGAAAATTTAAGGAAATTAAAATAATTGCCCCATTTCTTGCCATCGTGCCTCTGGTAAGTTTTGTAACTTCTTTCGTAGTGATAAAAAAATCGCCTCCACAATTTTCTGACTCTGCGTTTCTAATTTTTATTGGTTTAATTATTTTAACGCTGTTTTCAATAATCTCTATCTTACTAATTTATAAGAAGAAAAAGTTTATTTGTGGGTATTTAACGATGGGAGTTTTCTTCTTATCTTTATTTGTCCTTCCATTTTTGAAAAATCTTGATTCTGTTAAGGTCCCTTATGATCTTATAAAGAGTGTCAAACCATTTGTCGAAAATGGCTTAAAAATTGGGGTTTATCCTTCTTTAATCCCTTCTTTAAATTATTATCTCAACTCAAATACTCCCGTTTTTAAAAAGGACAAAATTGAGGAAGCGAGAAAGTTTTTGGCTCAAGGAAATTGCCTTTTGATTGAAAAAGACCCCAAAATTACAAACCAATTTGGCGATTTTTCATCTCCTATCTGGGAGGGGGAGATTGGTGACTCAACCTTTTTATTATTGACACAAACCCTACAATCCAATGAATAAATTTGTATACATCATTTGACATACTTTATTCTTTATAATGAATATTTTGAATAGTTATCTACCTTGGTAAAGGAAGAAGTGCTCCACCTGAACAACAAAGGTCAACTCCTGTGTAATGGCAACTTACATCGCTTGCAAAAAACATTATCCCATAAACAACATCTTCGCTTTCTGCAACCCTCTTCAAAGGAATATTTTTTATGATTTCTTCCTCTTTCTCATTCAGTGTTTTTTCAGACATTGGAGTTCTTACCCAACCTGGAGATACTATATTAACTCTTATACTCGGAGCAAGTTCTTGAGCAATTGAGTAAACAAGAGATTGAACGGCGCCTTTGCTGCCCGCATAGTGGGAATGGTAAGGTTCGCCCCTCTCTCCAGCCGTCGATCCAACAAATATCATTGATCCCCTTTTCATCACATTGGAGCATTCTCTTGCAAGATAGTATGACGAAAAGGTGTTCACCTTAAATATTTCTTCAAGGGTATCTCTATCAATTGACCTTATTGCGCCGTCAGTCCAGATACCCGCAGAATGAACAAGAGTATCTATTCCTCCCATTTTTTCTTTTGCCTCCCTGACCATTGAAACACAATCTTCTTCATTGGAAAGGTCGAAGCTACCGCTGAAGAATTTCTCGGGATGTTCTTCCTTAAATTTAAAAATTGGTTTCTGATTCGAGTTATACTGCCCATAGCAGATAGCCCCTTGATTTAAAAATTGTTTTACGCTTTCAAGTCCAATACCGCTTGATGCTCCAGTGATCAAAACCTTCTTCCCCCTCAAATCCTGAAAAATAACTTTACTCATTTTATCTCCTTTATAAATTTATTTGTAAGCCATCATAGGCAAGTTCAACTCCATCTGGAAGTTTTTTCGAAATTTCATCATAATCAACTGAATGACCAATGTGTATAAGAAACGACTTTCGTGGTTGTATTTGTCTTATGACAGATATTGCCTCACCAGTGGTAAGGTGAGTTGGATGCGATGGAGATTCTCTTAAAGCGTTTATTGCAAGAACTTCGCAGTGCTTTGCAATATCTATTGTTTTTTGAGGAACATACTTATAATCTGTCATATAGCAGAGATTATTAATTTTGTATCCTGTTACCTTTTGAAAACCGTGGTCACCATCTAAAGTCGTTATTTCAAAAGGACCAACTTTAAATTTTCCATCAACTTCTATCAGTTCAAAACATGGAAGTCCCCCACCTACAGGCACACCCTCTTCAAAGCAGTACCACAAACTCCTCCTTATTCCTTGCAATGTATTTCTACTTCCAAAAAGTTTTATCGCCTTTTTTTGCAAATAAGAAAAAACCCTTGTTTCATCAAGCCCTAAAATGTGGTCAGCATGAGAATGGGTGAGTAGTATCGCATCTATTTTTTTTACATTGAATTTTAGACACTGTTCCCTTAAATCAATGGAAGCATCAATCAACAATGAATAGTTGTCTTGAGAAACAAGGGCAGATTGCCTCAGTCTTTTATTTCTGGGATTAGAAGATTTGCAAACCTTGCAATCACAACCAATGACTGGAACCCCGGTCGATGTGCCCGTTCCAAGAAATGTTACATTCATAACAACTCCAATTCAATATTATATCACAACCTTGTCCTATCAACTATATTTCTTATGACATATAAAACTATATGTTATATGACACACTTGACTATTTCTATCAAAAATATTATATTGTTGTCTGGAGAAAAAGGATGTTTCATAAACTATTTGTTGAAACCGTTTTACTTGATCCCATTTCCGAACAGCCAATCCTCATCCTTAAAACAGACGGAGGAGATAGGGTTCTTCCTATATGGATTGGCCCAGGTGAGGCTCAGGCAATAGTGCTTGAACTTCAGGCAATTTCTCCTCCGAGGCCTATGACACACGATTTGTTATGCAATGTTATAAAAAGTCTTGCCGGGAAACTTACAAGAGTTGATATATGTGATTTGAAAGATAACACTTTCTATGCGGAGTTGGTCGTCCAGAAGGGTAATGAAGAGGTAAGAATTGATGCAAGACCCTCAGATGCAGTTGCCCTTGCAGTCAGGTTTAAGACACCAATATATGTGGCTGAGCATGTTTTAAGCGAGGCTTCCCATTCACTAAATTCTCCTTCGCTGAGTAATTCTCTTGAGAAATGGCTCAGTTCCCTTTCCGTTGAAGACTTTGGCAAGTATAAAATGTAGGGATTGTTAAGTGACGTTTGTAACTTATCCAGAGCCTTCTTTACTAATAGCAGGGATAACTCATTCAAATTTAGTTCAAAAAGATTCAATAATGAAAGTTCTTTTAAGTAAATTTGGAAAACCCTTTTTTATTTCCGATGATTTTGATTTTGATAGATTTACGGACTATTATGAAAAGGAAATGGGAAAACATCTTTACAAATTTTTCACCTCATTTTTACCTCTTGAGGGTGAAGATAATTTAAAGAAAAGAAAGATCGAATCTAACAATCTTGAATCCTTTTTTTTGACAAAAGACGGAAAACGAAGTGTAAATGTTGACCCTGGATATCTTTCACTCTCAAGAATAGTTCTTGCCAGCACAAAGAATTTTTCCCACAGAATCTACCTTGGAGAAGGCATATTTGGCGAAGTTACTTTGATTTATAAAAAGGGCAAATTTCATCCCCTTGAATGGACATACCCAGACTACCAATCAGATTTTGCACAGAAATTCTTTTTGTCTCTTAGAGATGAATATGCTAAAATTGTTAAAGGAGGTATTTAAAATGGCTTTTATGGGTGGTTCCTCCTTTGCGATGGCTCAATCTCTAATGGAAGGATACATTATTCCATCCCCCGTTAATCTTAAAAGACTTACTGTTGAAGAATTGAGAGAACTTCTTTTTGAAATAGAGAAACTATTAAGGGAGAAAAGAAGTCTTGTAATAGACCCAAACGATTTTCCTTCCCTCAGAGATAGAAATCAGAGGGTCATTAAACTGCAAAGTGCTCAGGTTGCAATTTCTAACATCCTTCAACTAAAGCTAAAAGGTAGAATTTAAATCCTGTTACTTGACCTTCTTCTTTTTAATTTAC
>DHFQ01000102.1 GCA_002402325.1 Candidatus Aminicenantes bacterium UBA4820 | reverse complement strand
TTGATGAGATTCCAGGTTATATTAGTAGGTGGGGGATATTTGGAGGCGAAGATTTGCATTAAAAGAAAATATGTGGTAAAAATAGTTTTTGGAGTTTTTTATGGCTGATGATAACGATATCTTCAAAAAAAGTGAGGAATTCAATCAACTAATAAACAAGCAAAAAGCTTTTCTTGAAGAATTGGTAAAGGAAAATGAAAAACTGAGATATCAAGTTGCACAACTTAAGTCTCAACCTCATAACAATGGGCTTTTCAGGGAGGAGATCGAAGTCTTAAGAAAAAGGGTAGAAAGCCTTGAACTAGAAAAAGAAGAATTGATACAAAGGTATCAACAGGTTGAAGAGGAGAACAAAGATTTTGCAAAAAGATATGTTGAAATAGAAGAGCAGAACAACAATCTTGCAAACCTCTATGTAGCGTCGTACCAACTCCACTCCACACTTGATTTTCAGGAGGTCCTCCATATAGTTATGGAGATTGTCATCAATCTGATTGGTGCTGACACATTTTCAATAATGCTACTTGATGAAAAGAGCAATGAGCTTGTCGTCCTTGCCTCAGAAGGATATGATGAAAATACCAAATTTCCTAATGTGAGGTTTGGAGAAGGAATAATCGGGCAGGTTGCAAAAAGTGGAGAGCCCTACTATATAAATCAAGCGACAAAAAGTTACCCCGTTGACTTTGAACATCCACTTGCCTGTATTCCACTAAAAATAAAAGAGAATGTTCTTGGAGTTATAAACATTAACAAACTTCTTGTTCAAAAAGATGCTTTCACCGCTGTTGATTACGAACTCTTTTCAATGCTCGCAGGCCATGCAGCGACGGCAATCTTTTCAAGTAAACTATATTCGCAGTCTGAGAGGAAACTGTCAACAATTCAAAGTTTTCTTGACCTCTTGACTACTTCTCAGAATCAAGGGTAAGGAGTGTAAATGGAAAACCTCCGCTTTTTGGTTGTTGAAGATTCTCCAACTATGAGGCAGTTAATTTCGTTTTCCTTAAAAAGGTTCAAGGGTTGCAAAATAGTTGAGGCTGTTGATGGGGTTGATGCTTTGAAAAAATTGCAAAGTGAAGAGGTTGATATGATACTAACAGACATCAATATGCCCGTTATGGATGGCCTCAAACTTGTAACTCTTGTCAAGCAAAACCCAAAATTCAGAGATATTCCAATCGTCATCATAACAACCGAAGGGGCGCAGGAAGATAGAGATAGAGGGCTATCTCTTGGGGCTGAAGCTTACATTTCAAAACCCATTCAATCATCAGGGCTTATCAAAGTCATAACGGATATTCTTGAAAAAAGAAAGTAAAAGTTGGTAAAAGGAACTCCAAGAGTAATTCTTCACCTTTCTTACTCTGGGACCTTTTTCAAAGGTTTTCAATATCAAAAAAGAGGCAGAAGTGTGCAGGGGGAAATTGAAAAGGCAATTGAAAAGATTGGCTTCAAAGGAAGAATTTATGGCTGCTCTCGCACAGACGGAGGAGTCCATGCAAGAAATTACATTTCTCATTTCAAAGACACTGTCTTAAAGAGAAGTGCGAAAGAAATCTTTAAGGGATTAAATGCAAACCTTCCTGACGACATAAGAGTTTATTCAGTTTCAAAGACATCAGATGATTTTCATTCAAGATATTCGACCATAAAAAAAACTTACCGTTATTTTATCTATCTTTCAGATTCGGTTTCTCCGCCAATCGAACCTTATCTATCAAAAATTAGAAACAAACTTGATATTTCAAGGATGAAAGATTTGACAGAATTGATTGTTGGAAAACACAATTTTAAAGTCTTTACAACAAAAGAGGGAAGAGAGGCACAGGTTGAAAGAGAGGTTGATTCCTTTGCCATTTATGAAAGATTACCACTTTTAGTGTTTGAAATTGAAGGAAAGTCATTTCTTCATAGAATGGTCAGATTTATAGTTTCAATGGTAATAAACTACTCAGCGGGTAAAATTGATATTGATTTTGTAAAGGATGCACTCAAGGGAAATCTGGACTATCTTCCCTTTCCCGCAGTTGAAGCAAAGGGACTTCATCTCTGGGATGTAAAGACAGAAGATTTCACCAAAGAAGACGAATACAATGAATTTCCAGAAATTCCCCTTTATCCCTTTGAATCTTTAAAACTCAACCTTATTACAAAAGCAAAAGCGAATTAACCAATTTCTCCTAAATTTTATCAAGAGCCTTTTTTAAGTCATCAATAAGATCTTCCGCACATTCACATCCTACCGATAGCCTTACAAGTCCATCGGTAATTCCAGCCTTCAATCTTTCCTCTTTTTTGACTGAAGAGTGTGTCATCGATGCGGGATGCTGAATGAGTGATTCAACTCCTCCCAATGAGACAGCAAGGGTTGCGACCTTTACTGCATTTAGAAGTTTCTTCCCCGCTTCAAGCCCACCCTTGAGTTCAAATGAAATCAAGGCGCCAGGCCCCTTCATCTGTCTTTTTATAACTGATTTAATTTCTTTAGAAGTTTCAAATTCTGGATACAGAACCTTTTCTACCTTAGGATGATTTTTTAAAAATTTCGCAACTTTCCTTGCATTTTCCTGAGCGCACAAAACTCTTAAGGCGAGAGTTTTTATGCCTCTGAAAACAAGATACGCCTGATGAGGATCCATAGTTCCGCCAAAAAGATGAAGAGAATTTTCCAACTTATTTGCAATTTCCCTCTCATTTGTTATCAAGACTCCGCCTATCACATCTGAATGACCATTCAAAAATTTCGTAACTGAGTGCAAAACAATATCCGCACCAAGATTTAATGGCTTTTGAAGAATTGGGCTCAAAAAGGTATTATCAACAATTACAATGCATCCATTTTTGTGTGCAAACTTTGAACACCATTCAATATTGGTAATTGCAAGGGTGGGATTTGTCGGAGTTTCAATATAAATCATTTTTGTATTTTTCCTTAAGGCTTTTTCAACCTCTTCTTTCTTTGAAGTATCAACGAAGGTGCTTTCAATTCCAAACCTTTTTAGTTCATTCTCAATCAAAACCCTTGTCGCTCCGTAAAGAGCAGAACTACAAATAAGATGGTCATTGCTTGAGCAGGTTGCAAGAATTGCTGTTGAAACAGCGGACATTCCGGATGAGGTCGCATAAGCATATTTTCCCTCTTCAAGTTCGGCAACTGCTCTTTCAAGGACATTTATTGTTGGATTACCCATTCTTGTGTAGATATAACCCTCCTCTTTTCCCTCAAATCTTTTCCTCCCCTGCTCTGCGGATTTAAAAGCAAAGGTTGAGACCTGATAAATAGGTGGCATAACTGCCCCAAACATTGGATCAGGATTGCCTCCTGAATGGATGCACTTTGTCTTAACTTCATTCTCTTTTTTCATTGAATCCCCCTTTTATATTTTTTTAAATATTTTCCTTGAATTTCGTTAAAAAGTCTTATTGAAGCAATTCCATAAACTCCCGTTTCTTTCACCTTTTCAATTCTCTCTATCGACACAATTCCCCCAAGTGCAATAATCGGAATTTTTGCACTTTTAACAGCATCTTTCAAAAGTTTTAATCCAACTTTAGGAAGAATCCCCTTCTTACTTGGGGTTTCAAAAATTGGACTATATGTAACAAAATCAGCTCCCTCTTTTTGTGCACTTAAAATTCCCTTTAAGGAATGACAACTTTTTACAATTAAAAGGTCTTTAAATTTTTTCTTTATTTCACTAATTGGAATTGAATTCTCAGGAAGATGAACACCATCAGCAAAAGAAAGAGAGGCAATATCTGCCCTTCTATGAATGAAAAGTTTTATCCCCTTGCTCTTGCAAATAGGGACAAACTTTTTCGCAAAAAAGAAAATTTCAGAATCAGAGAGACCCCTTTCTCGTATAAGGATAAAATCAGCTCCTAATGCTATATATCTTCTTAATTGCAAACTCAAATTTCTTCTTTTGTCAAGATTTCTATCACTGATTGCGTAAAATATCATTTTTTAACTTTCCATATATAAAGGCTCTCTTTTTTACGACCAACTTTTTATAGTTTATAGACCCTTCAAGTGATGAACCACTTTCAAGAATTACCTCTTCTGATTTTAGATTGCCCGTTAAATTTCCAGAAATAATTGAAATTTTAGAAGAGATTTCTCCTTCAATAAAACCATTTGATTCAGTTACGAATTTAGCCCCACTTTCAATCTTGCCCTTAACTTTACCCTTTAAGATAACATCAACTTTTGAAAAGAGTTCCCCTTCAAAGTTTGTCTTTGTTCCAATCTCTGAAAATTGTGGTGATTCTTTAGGTTTCTTTTTTAAAAACGGCGACATCTTGACTCCATTGATTATTTTACTACTTCTTTCACCCTTTGGCAAAAAGGAAGGAAAAGAAAATTAAATTCCCGCAGGTTATTTTATTTTCTGTATGGAGTTTGCATTTTTGGAAATAGTGTGGTATAAGATAGTTTGAGAAGAAGAAGTGGGCTAATGCCCACTTTTTTTTGATAGGAGCATTTTATATGGAACAGGATTGGCGTGAACGGTTGAAAATTGACGCCCTTAAAATTCTTCAAAGAAACTCGCTTGAACTCTTTGAGATTGAGATAAACACTTCATCAAAGAGGTGGCTTTTAAGAATATTCATCGACTCTTTTGAAAGACCTATAAGCATTGATGATTGTGAGAAAGTCTCAAAAGAATTATCTTTATTACTTGATGCTGAAGATTTTATCCCACATTCTTATATTCTTGAGATAAGTTCTCCCGGTGTTGAAAGAAAATTGAGAGGAAAAGAGGATTTTTTAAGATTCAAAGGGGAGAGATGTTTTATAGTTTTAAAAGAAATTGATGAAAAAAGACAATCGACTTATGAGGGATTTATTGCAAATGTTGAAAGTGATAGTGTTTTAATAAGAGATGAAAAGGGAGTTGAAAATTTGATTCCTTTTGAAAATATTAAAAAGGCAAAACTGAAATTAAAGTTTCCCAAATAGAAGGAGTTTTTAAATGAATGAGGTTCTTCAAGCAATTGAAATGGTTGGAAGGGAAAAGGGCTTAAGTAGAGAAGTAATCATAAATGCCCTTGAAGAGGCAATGGTCGCTGCTGCAAAGAAGGTCTTAAAAACTAAAGAGCAACTTGTCGGACATTTTAATCAGCAAGACGGTCAGGTTGAACTTTTTAAGATAATGATGGTTGTCCCTGATGATATTGAAGCAGAGGAATTTAATCCTACATTTCACATCCGTTTAAAAGAGGCGCAGAGGTTTATAGAAGATATAGGCATAGGCGATGAACTTGAATTTCCCCTTGACACAAACCCTGAAATGGGAAGGGTAGCGGCTCAACAGGCAAAACAGGTTTTGACGCAAAAAATAAAAGAGGCTGAAAGGGAGATAATTTTCAATGAATTTAAGGAAAAAGTTGGAACAATCATAAATGGAATAATAAAAAGAATTGAAAGGGGAAACTACATCATTGATATAGGAAGAACAGAGGCAATACTTCCAATTTCTGAACAGGTAAGAAGGACGGAAAGGTTTTCTCAAGGTGAAAGAATAAGAGCCTTAATCGTTGAAGTTCGCGATCAGGCAAAGGGTGGAAATCAAATCGTTTTGAGTAGAACCCGTCCAGAATTTGTTGAAAAACTTTTTACGATGGAGGTTCCAGAAATTTACGATGGAACGGTTTTGATAAAAGGCGTTGCAAGAGACCCTGGAGAAAGAACAAAGATGGCTGTAATGTCAAAGGATAAAGAGATTGACCCAATTGGAGCGTGCATAGGAATGAGAGGAATGAGGGTTCAATCTGTTACCAGAGAACTTAGAGGTGAAAAAATTGATATAATTTCTTACAAGGAAGAACTTACAGAATATGTGAAGGCTGCCCTCGCACCCGCAGTGATAACGAGAGTTGAAATAGTTGATCAAAAGGAAAAGAAGATGGAAATTATTGTTTCTGATGATCAACTTTCTTTGTGCATTGGTAAGAAAGGACAGAATGTAAAACTTGCGGGTGAACTTGTTGGATGGGATCTTTCAGTTAAAAGCGAAGGGCAGAAAAAAGAAGAGTTGCTTGCAGTTATGTCTTCAGGGCAGAATGGAACTCAGAAAGAAGAATCCAAAGAGTTTTCTTCTAACGATTTTCCAGAAATTCCCGGCGTGCCTTTGAAAGCGATAGAAGAGTTGCATAAAAGGGGTTGGGCAAATAAAGAATCAATTGATATTTTAAGTGATGAAGAACTAATGGCTCTGCCACAGATGAATGAGACCGCACTTTCAATCTTAAGAAAGTGGGCAGAGGAGAGGAGCGAAGATTAATATGGCGAAGTTAAGGGTCTGGGAACTTGCAAAGAAAATCGGACGCGATAGCAAGGTGCTCTTAAAAGAATTGCAAGATGCCGGTTATTCAGTAAAGGCAGTAGTTTCAATGGTTGAAGAAAATGTGATTGATTCTTCATCAGGAAAGGTTGTCCAATTAAATAAAGAAGACAAAAAAGAAGAAATTGCAAAAAAAATTGAAGTCATTGAAGAAGAGAAACTCAAAGTTGTTACACAGATTCCTAAAAAAGAGGGTGGTAGGGCTGTTTTCAGGGTTTCAAAGCCTTTGACAAAGATTAAAGAGGATGAATTGCTCCCCGTCCCTCCCCCACATCAACCTTCGGTTGAATTAGAAAAAGAAAAAGTTGAAGAGAAAAAGGAAGAAAAAGTTGAAGAGGTCATCGTTGCTCCTCAAGCGGTTGTCGAGGAAAAAGTTGAAGAAAAATTGGAACCAAAAGTTACGGTAGAGAAAAAACCGCTCTTTAAACCCAAAATAATAAAAAAGGCAAGACCAGAAAAAGAGAAAGAAGAATTAAAGGTCGAAGATAAAATAGAACCTGTTAAAGTTGAAGAGAGAGTTGAAGAAAAAGAGGAGGTTACCAAGGAAGTTACCAATGAACCGGTCAAAGTAACCTTTGTAGAACAAGGGTTTCCAAAGAAAAAAAAGGAAGAAATTAGAAAGGTTGTCCTTCCAAAAGCACCACCAAAGGAGGTTACAACTACATATCCCCACAGAGAATTGCCAAAAAAAGAGATTAAACATAAAGAAGAGGAAAAAAGAGTTGATGAAGGTAAAGTTTCTATTCCTCCAACTGACCAATCCAGAGATTGGGGCAATCAACCGCTTGAATTTCCAAACAAAAACCTCGAAAAACCAGCGGACCAACTTATCCCTATTATCCCCGCTGTAAAATTTCCTGAAGCAAAGAAGAAAAGCAAAAGGGAAAGAAGACTTGAAAAATTTCAGGCAAAGCAGGAAAGAGAAGAAAAGATTGAACAGGAGTTTATCAAAGATCAGGAAAAGGCTGAAAAGGGCGAGGCTATCTTTATTAGAGAAGGGATCACCGTAAAAGAACTCGCAGAAAAAATAAATGTGAAAGTTAAAGATATAATTTCAAAATTTATGATGAGAAACGTCCTTCTTACTATAAACCAGCCCCTTGACCCGCAACTTGCAATTCAAATATGTTCAAGTTTTGGTTATCAGGCTGAAGTTATCTCTTTTGAGGAAGAGTTGGTTATGTCTCAAGAATCCCCGAGGGAGGGACAGAAGGTTACAAGGGCTCCGATAGTAACAGTTATGGGGCATGTTGACCATGGAAAATCAAGCCTTCTTGAAGCCATTCACAACATTGAAATAACTTCAAAAGAGTTTGGTGGTATGACACAGCACATTGGTGCTTACAAGGTGAAGCACAAAGACAAGGAATTTGTTTTCCTTGATACACCAGGGCATGAAGCTTTTACAATGATGAGGGCAAGAGGAGCAAAAGTTACTGATATAGTAATACTCGTTGTTGCAGCGGATGATGGCGTAATGCCACAAACTGTTGAGGCAATCAACCATTGCAAAGCTGCCAGAGTGCCTATAATAGTTGCAATAAATAAAATTGATAAGCCTGACGCCTCTCCCGACAAAGTGAAAAGAGAATTGATGCAATACAACATAGTTTCTGAAGATTTTGGTGGAGACACTGTAATGGTTCCTATTTCAGCGAAAAAAAGAATAGGAATAGACACTTTGCTTGATATGATTTCTTTGACCGCTGAAATGATGGACCTAAAGGCTGTTCCGGATTCAAAGGGAACGGGAACTGTTCTTGAGGCAAAACTTGATAAAAATAGAGGTCCAGTTGCAACTGTCCTTGTTCAGGATGGAACCGTAAAAATAGGTGATGTCTTCCTTTGCGGATCAACTTCCGGAAGAGTAAGACAACTTTACACCGAAAAGGGAGAAAAGTTGGAAGAGGCTCCTCCTTCAACTCCTGTTGAGGTTCTTGGCTTTACGGAAGTTCCATCTGTTGGTTCTCTCTTTCAGGTTGTGGAATCTGAAGCAGTAGCAAGGCAGGTTTCCCAATTCAGAAGGGAAAAAGAAAAAGAGGCTGCCCTTCAAAAGAAAAGGGTTTCTCTTGAAAATGTTTTTGGTGCAATAAAAGAGGGCGAAGTTCAAGAATTATCGATAATTGTAAAAGGTGATGTTCAGGGATCGGTTGAAGTAATAAGCAATCAACTTACTGAACTTTCAAACGAGGAAATAAAAGTTAGAGTGGTTCACTCTGGAGTTGGAGCAATAACAGAAAGCGATGTTTTACTTGCATCCGCAAGCAATGCAATAATAATTGGGTTTAATGTAAGGGCTGATAAAAAGGCATCAGATCTTGCAAGAGATGAAGGTGTTGACATAAGGACCTTCACTGTAATTTACACTCTCATTGACGATATTAGACTTGCTATGAAAGGCTTGCTTAAACCGATTGAAAAGGAAATTGTTTTAGGACACGCGGAGGTTAAAGAAACATTCAAAATATCCGGAGTTGGGACAATCGCAGGAGCAATGGTTACAGATGGCAAAATTACAAGAAGTTCTAAAATAAGGATATTAAGAGACAATGTTGTAATATATGAAAGTTCGCTTAAATCATTAAAACGATTTAAAGATGATGCCTCAGAAGTCAAAGAAGGGCTTGAATGTGGAATAGGAGTTGAAAATTTCAACGACATAAAGGTTGGAGATGTCATCGAAGCATACGAGACAAAAATTGAGGAGAGAAATATTTAGGAGTTTAAGTTGTCTTCAAGAGGAAAGGTGTGTATTGTGGAATTAAACCTTCATTTTCCCTATTCAAGGTCTTTAAAAGATAGAAGGTCTATTTTGACCTCTTTTAAAAGTAAAGCAAAGGATAAATTCAATGTTCTTGCAATTGAAAGTGAACCTAATGACAATTTCAAAATGGGAACTCTTACACTCTGCTCTCTTTCTAAAAATGGTGATGATGCAAAAAGGACAGTAAGGAATTTGATGAATTATTTAGAAGAAAACTATCCCGTTCAAATAACGAAGGCTCAAGAGGAAATCCTTTAAAAATGAGAAGATTTGCAAAAACTGACAAAATCGCAGATTTATTGCAACACGCCATTTCAAACGCCATTTTTTTTGAACTTGAAGAAGAAAAACTTAAATGGGTTGCGATCACCGATGTAAGAGTCAACAAAGACATCACAATTGCTGAGGTTTTTTATAGTGTCATTGAGCAAAAAACTGACCGTGAAGAAATAAAGATACTTCTTGAAAAAAATCTATATAAAATAAAAAGATACCTTTCTTCAAATTTAAGGTTAAGACAGATTCCTGAAATAAAGTTTATTTACGATGACACTGAGGAAAAGGCATCAAAAATTGAAAAAATTCTTGATGAAATAAAAAAAGGGAGCGGTGATGGATAGGGAGAGATTTACCGAATCGGGAATTATCCTTTTAAATAAACCACCAAGAATGACATCCTTTGACTGCGTGAGAGTTATAAGGAAACGCATTGATAGAAATTTAAAAATAGGGCACGGTGGAACGCTCGATCCATTTTCAACGGGAATACTCATAATCCTTATTGGCAAGGCAACGAGGTTAGCCCAATTCGTTCAAAGAATGGACAAGTGTTATGACGGAATTTTCAAATTCGGTGTTGGAACTGACACTTATGATTGCGACGGCAAAATTATAGAAGAGGGTCCCCTTCCCGATTTTTCAAAGATAAATTTGACGGAACTTGCAAACTCTTTTATTGGAAGAATAGAACAAATTCCACCTTCCTTCAGTGCAAAAAGAATCAACAAGGTTAGGGCTTATGACCTTGCGAGACAGGGGGAGGAGTTTGTTTTAAAGCCTATTAAGATAAGCATTTTCTATTTTATTCTAAAATATATAAGCGATGACAAATTAAAATTTGAATTGAACTGTTCCTCTGGAACCTATGTCAGGGCACTTGCAAGAGACATAGGTAAAAAGATTTCCTCTCCCTGTCATTGCCTTTCATTAACAAGACAGTCAATAGGTTCCTTCAGCATTCTTTCCTCAAACACGATTGATGATCCCTTCAATTCAAAAGGCTTCATTCCCTTTGATAAGATAGACCTTTCTCTTCCTGTTTTAAGAGTTGATTCTCCTCAAGAAAAACTAATTTTAAGTGGACAGGACATCGTTGCGCCAAGAGATGTTGTTTCTTCAAATAAATTTGTTAAAATAGTTAGTGGAAAGGAAAAGTTTATTGGACTTGGTAAAATAGAGGGAAGAATAGTCCATCCCCAAGTTATATTTCCCTCTTGATTTATTTGATTTTTTCGTGATATTTTATTGATAGGGGATTTTATGATTGGAAGAGTTTTTTTAACTTTAATTTGTTTCTCTCTCCTCCTTACGGTTTTTGCTTTGGACCCATTGCCGCAGGAAGCATTGAAGGCAAGACTTTACGCCCTTGAGGGACAAATTGAGGCGACAGAGGCTGTCATTGATGCAAGGTGGCAGGAGTTAAAAAAGATAGACAAACTCATTTCAGTACTATGGCAGGAAAGTCAGGATTTAAACGATGACCCATCCTCAAAAATAAAAGTGGACGCACTCCTTGATCTTGAAGAAAAACTTTCCCAACTTCACTCAAGAAGAATAATTACAATTCATTTAATTGAAACAGGTTATGAAGAAAGAGAAGCATTAAATAACAGTATAATTGAAGTTAAAAAGAGCCTTTCTCTAAGAGAAACACTTCTTGATGGTAAATGGATAATTACACTTATGCCTTCAGAACAAAGAGGTGAACTATATCTCACCCAGAATGGAACGATTGTTGATGGGGAATACAAATTTGAAGGTGGATCAAAAGGAAATGTTCAAGGAGTTTTTGTAAAAGGTCATCTTGTTCTTGAGAGGATAGATTCCAGTTATGGAAGAATGGGAAAATTTGAAGCGCAACTTATGAAAGATCAAAATTCTCTTAAAGGCACCTGGTATAGTTATGACATACAGTCGGGAGAACCTCTTACAGGCCCTCTCGTAATTGAAAGACCGCCCAAAGATTAAAATGCTTTATTGGAGGCTTATATGAAAATAGTAAAAAAGTTGATTGACCAGATCGTTATCCTCGACATTACCGGAGAAATTAAATTGGGCGAATCGGCAAGACAGTTGACTTCGGAACTTGAGAAAATAGTTGAAGATTCCTCAATTAAAGGGGTAATTCTTGATATGGAGAATATAAATTATATAGACTCTACCGGGCTTGGAGAGATGGTCGGATATTTAGGAAGATTTAAAGATAGGGGTAAGAAATTAAGGCTTGTTAAGCCAAACAACACCGTGATTAAACTTCTTTCTTTGACAAAACTCAACGAGATTTTTATAATAAAGCCTGATGAAGAGTCGGCTCTTGAAGATTTTGTTGAGGATTAGATGATAATCAATCAAGCCTCAAAGGAGATAACAGCAAAGATTGTTTATTATGGTCCTGCCCTTTCTGGTAAGACCACAAATTTGCAATACCTCCACGAATATCTTGAGCCATCCGAAAAGGGTAAACTTCTTTCCATCTCCACTGAAGGAGACAGAACAATCTTTTTTGATTTTATGCCCATAGACCTTGGAGAGATAAAAGGTTTTAGGGTAAGGTTACAGTTGTACACCGTTCCCGGACAGGTAATTTACGAAGAGACAAGAAGAAGAGTAATAAAGGGAACTGATGGAATAGTCTTTGTAGCAGATAGTCAAAGAAAGATGGCAAAGGCGAATAAAGATTCCTATGAACAGATGAAGTTGCACCTTTCTGAAAATGGCATAAATCCTGATAAATTCCCGATTGTTTTACAATTTAACAAGAGAGATTTAAAAGATATAATGACTTTTGAAGAGATGGATAAAGCATTAAACCCTGGAAGTCTTCCCTTTTTTGAGGCAATCGCAATTGAGGGTGTTGGTGTTGAGGATACTTTAAAATCAATATCAAAATTGGTTATGAACAACATCCTTGCACAGATAAGTGAAACACAAAAAATTACAAAACAAAAACCATCAAAAGATAAAGATCAATTTTTTGCTATGGATACCAAAAAACTTCTCAAAGAAATTGGAGTCAACTCCTCTAAGAAGCAAAAGATAGAAAATCTTTTCGTAGATGAGCCACACCAGTTAGATTTTGAAGATAAAAAAAAGGAAGAAGAAGTTATTTTTGATCAGGATTCTTTAGAGACCAATCTATTAGGAAGTGAAGATGATAGCGTTCTTCTTTTGACAGAAGATGAAGAGATAAAGCACTTAGAAGATGATATCGACACAGGTAACTATTCAATAAAAGAACAGGAAATCTCATTAAAATCGGGAGATAAAATTAAACTTTTCGTTGATTTAAACGGCAAAAAATTTTCCCTTACAATTGAACTAAAAGAAGAGTAAAAGATTCTCGTTTTGAAAAAGATCGCAAAACAAGCAAGAGGATTTTGATTTTTTACAATTTGTCTCTATTTCCCCTTCTCTTGAGAAATTGATTCAAGTTTCTTTAAAAGTAAAGGATCGTCAGGATTTATTGAAAGAGAACTTTTTAATATCTCCTTTGCAATTTCAATATTACCTTTTGAAATCTCAATATCAACAACCTTTAAGATTGATGCAACATCTTTCGGTTCTATTTTTATAGCCCTTAAAAAAAGGTCTAAAGCCTTATCAAACTCATTTATTGAGTAAAGGTAGTTGCCATAGTTTAAAAGAACATTATAGTTTTCTCCAAACTTTGATAAGGCGGACTCAAACTTTTGCTTTGCGCTCTCTTTTTCACCCAACTCTTGATAGATTAAAGCAGTTGTTATAAAAAAATAGGGGTCATAGTCAATTAACTTTTCCCCTTCAAGAGACAATTTCAAAGATTCATCAATCCTCTTTTGTCTTAAATAAATATTTATGAGGTTTTTTCTCGGAGCTGGAGCCTTTTTATTTAACTTTAGCGCTTTTAAATAATTTTTTTCTGCCTCATCATATTTGCCGAGTAACTCATAAGAAAGTGCTAAATTATAAACCATTACAGAATGGTAAGGATTTAATTCGCACGCTTTTTTAAAGGCTTCGTTTGCACCTTCTAAATCTTTTAATTGATAAAGGGCACTTCCAAGGTTATTGTAGGCGCCTGCCTTATCAGGGTCTGCTTCAATAGCCATTTTGTAATATTTAATGGCTGTTTCATAATCCCCTTTCTTTTTGTATTCGAGGCCAATGTTGATGTATCCCTGCGACGGGTTTGGTGATTCTAAAACCATATTCTTAAAAAGATTTTCACTGTTTAGCCATACCTTTGTCTGATTGAAGGTTTTAAAACAAAATAGAAGAAAAACAAGAAGGAAAAATGAGAGTATCATTTTTTCATTAACAAATTTTAATTTTGGAAAATATTCATAGACAAAAAAGACAAAGAAGAGCAAAAGCCCTACCATCGGTATATACATATATCTATCAGCACTCCCCTGCTCTCCTACCTGAAGAATGCCAATTACGGGAAGAAGATTTATAATATAAAAGAAGAACCCAACAAAATAAACTTTATTTTTCTTAATTTTATAAATTGAAAAGATAATTAAATAAGTTAAAACAAGAATGCTTAAAAGAAGGATAAAAGGTGAGTAATTTCCTCTCAAATGAGGATAGAATGCTGTCAATTTTAGAGGAAAGAGAAACTGATAGATATACCTTGCATAGGCAAGAATTGCACCTGCTATTCTATCCATAAGTGAAAGACGGTCAAATGTTGTAAGTGCATTTATCTCTCTTTGAGCGATAATAGTTAAAACGGCAAAAATAGGAAGAGGGATAAAGAATATCAACTTCTCATAAATAAGTTTAAAGAAATTTTTCTTAATAAAATCGTATTTAAGTTCTAACCTTTTAACAGGAAAAATATCAATAAGATACAAAATCACAGGAAATGTTACAACAACAGATTTTGACATCAAACCCAAAAGAAAGGTTATACAAAGTAAAATTAAATTTTTTACTGAACTCTTTTTCAAATAAGTAAGGTAAATGTTCAAAGAGAGGAAAAAGAAAAAGAAGGCAAGAAGATTCTTTCTTTCAGAAATCCATCCGACAGATTCAACGGTAAGCGGATGAACAGAAAAGAGTGCACTCATTATGAAGGATTTAGTTTCATCTATTCCTCCCCTTTTCAAAAAGAAAAAGAGTAAAAGGGTATTAAGAATGTGAAGAATTAAACTCGTAAGATGATGTCCTGAAGGGTTGAGATTATAAAGTTCAACATCAATAATGTGAGAAAGCCATGTAACAGGATAGTAAAATCCAAAATAGGTCGTTGAGAAAGCCCATTTTACATTTTCCCAGTTTAACCCTTTTACAACTTTTGCATTTGTGGTTACATAGATTTCATCATCCCAACTGACAAAATCAGCCTTAAGCAATTTAATAAAGGGCAGAAATGAAGAAAGGCAGAGGAAAATTATAAGAAATATAATTTTGTTTCTTCTCTCTTTTTCCTTCTTCACCATAATAAAAAGCCTTTCTTTAATCTACGATTTTCCAACATTATCTTTTTATAGTCAAATGATTAAGGGTTCCCTGCAGGTTGTAACCCCTCCTTTTTCTCCCCTGAAATGGGAGGATATTCTCCTCTCCTATTAGATATTAGACCCTCAACTTTTTGCTTAAACCTTCTAAGCTTTTAAGCGGCATCTGTTGACTCAGGAATAAATTAACTTCATACGGGGCTCTTTTCTCTTTGGTCAACTAAAGTCTCATAAGGTCTGTTTCTCCATTTGACATCTTTTTAACTTTCTTATATTCTACTTGATGGATAGGAGGCATTTTTGAGATTTTATAAGGTTATGGTTTTTCTTGTCTTGATGATGATAACAGTTGGGACTTTCTCTCAAAAGGTTTATACGATAGATCTTGATAGTCCAATTCACCCTGTATCTGAAGAGTATGTCATTTCTGGAATCAATGCTGCAAATAAAGAAGGGGCGGATTTGATTGTGCTTTTAATTGACACCCCAGGGGGATATGTAAAAAATGTTGAAGCAATTCAAAGGGCAATAATTCAATCTAAGGCGGTAGTTGTTGGTTTTGTTTCGCCTTCAGGGGCAAGGGCTGCATCGGGCGGTGCTCTTGTTGCAGTTGCGTGCGATTTAATTGCGATGGCACCTGGAACTACGATTGGTTCGGCTCACCCGGTTTCAGGGCTTCCAATTCCCATTTCACCTCCAAATCCCAACAATCCTGATCAAAAGCAAAAACCAGAGGAAGATGTGATGATGGATAAGGTGATAAATGATATAAACGCCCATTTAAGGTCAATTGCTGAAATAAGAGGAAGAAATCCCGAACCAATTCAGAAAATGGTAAAAGAGAGCATTTCTCTAACTGAAAAGGAGGCACTTGATCAGGGCGTTATTGAATTGATTGCAAAAGATCAAAATGATCTTTTTGAAAAATTAAAAAATAGAGAGGTTAAAAGGTTTGATAAAAGTGTTACCAAACTGAAGGGAAATTTTGATGAACCGATTGAATTTAAAAAAAGTTTCAGGCAGAAGATTTTAATGTCGCTTGCAAATCCGGAAGTTGCTTTTCTTTTATTGATCGTAGGGCTTTTGGGGCTTTTTGTTGAATTTAAAAGCCCGGGGTTAATTTTTCCTGGTGTCATTGGAGGAATCTCAATCTTGCTGTATCTTATTTCACTGCCTTTGCTTCCTGTTAATGCCATTGGGATTATTTTAATAATTCTTGGTGTTGTGTTTTTCATTTTGGAGATAAAAGTGGTATCCTATGGTATCTTAGGAACGGGAGGAGCTATAGCCTTGCTTATAGGATCTTTAATGCTTTATAGAGGTAATCCATTAACGGGAGAAGGACTTCAGTTTTCATTCGTTTTTCCGGTAGTTCTTGGTTTTGTTGCAATACTCGCCTTTCTTGTCTATCTCGCAATCAAGGCTTTTAAAAATCCTGTTCAAGCGGGTGTGGAAGCGATGATTGGGCAGAGAGGTATCGTAAAAGAAAAAATAGACCCTCCATCGATGGGAAAAGTATTTGTGTTTGGAGAATATTGGAATGCCTCTTCAAATGAACCGATTGACCCAGAAGAAGAAGTAGTGGTAGAAAGTGTTAACGGTATGGTTTTAAAGGTGAAAAAAGTAGAAAAAGGAGGTTAAGATGCAAACTATTCTTGGAATGAGTATTTCAACTTTTGTCATCATTGTTGTAATTATCGCTTTGTGGCTTCTTTCCTGCATCAACATTTTGAGGGATTATGAGAGAGGAGTAATTTTTAGACTTGGAAGGGCGCTAAAAAACCCAAAGGGTCCAGGAATTATCTTTGTCTTTAAACCTTTTGACCAGATTGTAAGGGTTTCATTAAGGACAATCGTTCTTGATGTTCCACCTCAGGATATAATTACAAAAGATAATGTCTCGGTTAAAGTTAACGCTGTTGTATATTTCAGGGTTTTCAATCCTATGAATGCTATCATTCAGGTTGAAAATTACATATATGCGACAAGTCAACTTTCACAGACGACCTTAAGGTCTATACTTGGTCAAGTAGAGCTTGATGACCTTCTTTCAGAAAGAGACAAACTCAACAAAGAACTACAAACTGTTCTTGACCAACACACTGACCCATGGGGAGTAAAAGTAACTTTAGTTGAAATTAAACAGGTTGATCTACCTCAAGATATGCAAAGGGCTATGGCTTTACAGGCTGAAGCGGAAAGAGAAAAGAGGGCAAAAATTATCCACGCAGAGGGAGAGTTTCAAGCTTCAAAACAACTTGCTGAGGCAGCGAATGTCCTTGCCCAAAATCCATACACTATGCAACTCAGATACCTTCAGACGATCACTCAGATTTCAACCGAGAACAACAGCACTGTAATTTTCCCTGTGCCTGTTGAACTTATGGCAATGCTGAATCCAAAAAAATAGTGAAAAATGGCGGGAAAAGATAAACTTTCAATTACACAAAAGATGGAAAATTCGCTTTTTAAAGATTTGAGTAAAATTTTTAGAGCCCTTGAAATACAGAGTGTAGTTGAAGAAATCTTTTCTGCTTTTCAAAAACATTTTAATATTGATTTTGGCACATTTTTTATTTTTAGCCAGAGAGGACAATTTGTAGAAAGAATCTTCAAATTCGGCATTTATAGCGAAAGTCATCAGGTTGAAAGATTTGGGATGACAAAGTTCGAACTGGAAGTTCTTGTTAGAAATATGCTCCCAAAGTTGTATGATTACAGAGTGGAAAAGGATAAAATATGCCCAACAGCGGAAGGTAAAAAGATTTCCCGCCTTGCATGCTTTCCAATGCAACTTGCTTACGAATATGATGGACTTATGCTCATCGGCATTTCAGAGGAAAACTATGACAAAACCTACATAAACAATGCAAATTTTGAATACATCTGTAATTTTGTAAACGAAGCATCTTTTCCTATAAAAAATGCCATAACTTTTAAAAGAATCAACGACCTTGTAACTAAAGATGACCTAACAATGGCATACAACAGACGGTTTTTTGAGGAATATATGCTTGAGGAACTTGAAAGGTCAAGAAGATATAATAGCCCCCTTTCACTCATTTTTCTTGACCTTGACGGTTTAAGAGAGGTCAACAACAGATTTGGACACACTATGGGTTCAAGAACTTTGCAGGAGGCTGCATCAAGAATTTTAAATGCCGTTAGAACGATTGATAAGGTTGTGAGATATGGCGGCGATGAGTTTTGTATCGTCCTTCCAGAAACGGAGGTGAATGGCGCCTATGAAGTTGCGGAAAGAGTGAGACAAAGAATTGCTCAAACCCCATTTCTTCTTCCAGAAACGGGGGGAATTGAAATCACAGCATCCTTTGGAATAGCCTGTTGCCCGACACATGCAATAACCAAAGATGACCTCGTCAAAAGGGCTGATGAAGCGATGTTTTTAGTCAAAAGTAATTCAAAAAATAGCGTTATGATTGCCTCTCCTTTAAAAAGATTTCCATGACAGACGGCTTGGTTCTTGAGGGTGATTTATCTGACATTTTACTTCCTACACTTTTGATGTCTTTGTATAGAGATAAAGAAACCGGGGTTCTAATTGTAGAGGAAAAAGGTTATCCTAAATCAATGTTTATAAAAAACGGTAATGTAGTCTTTGCATCGTCAAAATGCAGTGATGATAGGCTTGGAGAGTTCTTGTTGAGAAGAGGACAGATAACCGTTAAAGAATTCATAGTAACCTCCAAAAAAGTTGGACAGGGGAAAAAACTTGGAGAAATTCTTGTTGACCTTGGCATTTTAACATCTGAGGAAATGATTCTTGGTGTAAAAAATCAACTCATCGAGATAATTGACTCTGTTCTTTCTCTCACAAAAGGTAAATACTACCTTGAATTGACAGATTTTTCTACAGAAGAGTTAATCACTCTGTCAATGGATATGCCCCATCTTCTTCATCTTGGGATGAAAAAGGTGAAAAGTTGGAAAACGATCTATTCTGCGGTAGGCACTCTTGAAACAAGGGTAAAGAGGTCTGAGCAGATTCCTTCTTTCTCATCTTCTCTTGAATTGACAGGCGAAGAGGAGCATCTTCTTTCAATAATGAGCAAATCTACAACAGTTGACTATTTGCTTGAGGCAAGTTATCTTTCTCAATTTGAAACATACAATGTTTTGTGGATTTTTATAACACTCGGCTTGATAAAGAAAGAAAGTTCGGTTTCCAAAGAATCAACAGAAAAGATTCTCACCTTAGAGGAACTGATTGACGAATTTAATGATGTTTTTTCGATTTACTTTCAAAAATTGGGCGGTAATGCAGAGAAAGTTTTTAAGGATAGTCATAATTTGCTTGCAAATGATTTCTCTCAATTTTTAGAAGAGCAGGAAGGTTTTTATCTGTATGGCAGGTTTGACCCTGATATTATCCTGATGAAATTGAGAAGTTTTTCAGAAGAAGAAAAAATCGCTAAATTAAACTCCTTTATGGTTGAAGTTTATTATTCTGTTTCTTTCTTTGCACATAAATTTTTAAGTAAAGAAGAGATAATGGAAGTGGAGAACTACATCAAGACTAACACTTCATTAAAGATTTAAGGAGATACGGATGCCATCGAGAGAATCTTCAAATTTAATCTGGATTATTTCAATAGTAATCCTCTTAAGCTTTTTAATAGTGGTTATATCGTGGATGTCATCAGGCAAGTTGAAGGTTGAAAAAACTGAAAGTAAAGCACCTATAACCGAAAGTGAAGCGGTTAAAGAATCGTTCAAACCTGAAGCACCGCCGGAGAAAAAGGAGATCCCTCCTGAGACTCCAAAATCAATTGAGCAAGAAAAACCGGTTGAGGAAAAAAAGGTTGCAATTGAAGAGATTAAAGAGACAAAAGTCGAAGAACAAGGAAAAGAGGAATTTGTTGAAAGTGTCCCTATTATTGAAGAGAAAAAAGAAGAACCCAAAAAAGAAAATATCACTTCAACTGGCTATGCACTTCAGGTTGGAGCCTTTTCATCGCTTCAAAACGCAAAAACTCTGGAAAGCAAATTAAAAGCAAAAGGATACAAAACTACGCTCAAGGATAAGGGGAATTTAAAGTTGGTCTTAATAGTTGGATTGAAAACGGAGGATGAAGCAAAAAATCTCAAAGATAAACTTTCTAAAGAACAAATAAATTCATCCATAATAACCTACCCATAGGAGAATTTATGACAAAAAATAAACAAATAACTTTTGAAGAAAAGTTAAAAGAACTTGAGGAAATAGCATCAAAACTTGATGGGGAGAATTGTTCACTTGAGGAGAGTTTAAAACTTTTTGAACGGGGTGTTCTTCTCTCAAAGGAGCTTGAATCAGAACTAAACGAAGCAAAACTAAAGGTGAAAAAACTGATTGATTCAACTGAAAAAGATATTACAGAAAATTTTTTCAAAGATGAAAATAATAACAATAAAAAAGAGGTTTGAAAGGCTTTTCAATGGAAAAATTACCCCGACCCTTTGAAAAATATGTTCCAATAATTGAGGACACTCTTGCGGAAATTTTTGTGGATAAAGATGATAATATTCTTGAAAAAAGCATGGCTTACTCCGTTTTATCAAAAGGAAAAAGAATCAGGCCTGTCCTTGCGTTGACAACATACGAATTATGTGGCGGCAGAGATTTAAAAGAGATTTCTAAATGCGCTTCTGGCATTGAACTCATCCACGCTTATAGCCTTATCCACGACGACCTTCCTGCAATGGATAACGATGATTTTAGAAGGGGTGTTCCAACAAACCATAAAGTTTTTGGTGAGGCAATAGCAATATTAGCGGGAGATTCACTCCAGACACTTGGCATTGAGTTAATAGCCAACCATCCTGAAGGGAGTTCTTTCATCAGGAAAAGGATGAGGTCTTTAAGGCAGGTTTTGAATGCGATTGGCAGAAAAGGAATGGCTCTGGGTCAGGCGCAAGACATTTCTAAAAAGGATGATGAATTTGATGAAAAATCTCTCCTTGAAATGCACCAATTAAAGACGGGCAAACTTCTTGAAGCATCCATTGTATGCGGTGCGATATGGGCTAATGCGGATTCAAAAACTTTGAAAACATTAAAAACGTTTGCAAAACCACTTGGCATCTCTTTTCAACTTTCGGATGACATCCTTGATGAAGTCTCAACAATCGAAAAACTTGGAAAGACTCCCGGGAAAGATAAAAGGGATAACAAAAAGACCCTTGTCTCTTTATGGGGGCTTGAAAAGGCAAAAGTAAATCTTGAAAACTACCTTTCACTTGCTTTAAGAAGCCTTGCACCTTTTGGAGACAAAGCACAGGATTTAAGAGATATTGCCCGTTTTATTGCAAAGCGTGATTTTTGAATTGAAAAAAAACAAGGAAAGACTGGATTTACTTCTTTTAAAAAACAATCTGGCTGACTCAAGACACAAGGCTCAAGGCTTGATTTTAAGCGGTGTTGTAAAGGTGAATGGAGTAATTATAAGCAAGGCGGGTTCACTTTTTGATGAGGATTGTAAAATTGAAATCACCCAAAACTCCTGCCCTTTTGTAAGCAGAGGCGGACTAAAACTTCAAGGAGCATTAGATTCTTTCAAAATTGATGTAAAAAATCTTAATTGTCTTGATATCGGCTCATCAACGGGAGGATTTACAGATTGCCTTCTACAAAACGGAGCATCAAAGGTTATAGCACTTGATGTTGGAAAAAACTTGTTGGATGAAAAAATTAAAAATGATGAGAGGGTCTATACTATTGAAAGATTTAATGCAAGGAACCTTGAAAAGGATGTCCTTCCCTTTGAAGTTGATTTTATTGTGATTGATGTTTCATTCATTTCGCTAAAAATAATCTTGAAAAGAGTAAAAGAGGTTCTTAAAAATGCTAAAGTCCTTGCCCTTATCAAACCACAATTTGAAGCGGGAAGGAAAAATGTCAAAAAGGGAATAGTAAAAGATGAAAATGTTAAATTTGAAGTTTTGTCAGGAATAAAAGAATTTGCCAAAACTATTGGATATAAAGTTGAAGGAATTGAAAAAAGTCCCATAAAAGGAGCGAAAGGCAATGAAGAATTTTTTATTTATCTTAAATAGGAGGTAAAGATGAAAAGAGTAAGGTTTTTGTTGGTGATGTTTTTAGTTTTTGGCTGGTTCTCCTTGTTTGCCCAAATCCCGCTTAAGGAGAGTTTAAAAAGTATTTCTCTTGAATCGTTGAAAACTCCTGTGGGAATCGTGCTTAACGACAATTCATTTTTTGTTGGCGATTTGAGCAGTGTAAAAATTTATGAAGTTGATAAAGAAAATGGGAAAATTTTAAATAGTTTTGATCCTCCCTGCTTCAATTTGACCTCTTTTTGTTTTGATGGAAAGAAATTTTATATACTTGATGGGATTGAAAAAAAAGTTTTTATCTACGATGAAGAGACAGGAATTACCCTTTCAACTCTTGTTCTTGACCTTGATTCTCCTCAAAGTATAGGTTTCGATGGAAAAAATATATGGATTGCAGATGGAGCAACTCAAACTATTTCTCAGATTGACTCGTCAGATGGAACAACATTTAAGTCAATAACCTCACCCGTGTTTAAATCTGGAAGAAGAGGCGAGTTGACTTCAATTACCTTTAAAGATGGCTACCTATGGGTTTCAGAGAGGATGAGGGATGAAATTTATGAGATGGATGTTGATACTGGCTGGGTTATAAACATCTTAAAGGCACCCGGTCCTTACACTTCTGGAATTACATTTTTTAAAGATGACCTCGTTTGCGTAGATTATCAAAAAAAGGTCATTCAATTTATGAAACTCCCAGAAATAGGAAAGCCTTTAAGATACAATCCAAGAAAAGAGAGTTTAACCTTTGGGGAGAAATACAGGAATTTCGGGCCGGGCAGTGTTGAAGAGTTAAATGTCAATCTTGCTTTGCCAGAAAAACTAATTTTTCAAGACATCGATTCAAAGATCGAAATCTATCCTTCAAATTATAAGATTGAGGAGGATGAGTGGGGACAGAAATGCGCTGTTTTCTCCTTTAAGAATTTAAAACCATTTGATACAGCAGAGGCAAATGTTAAGGTCAATTGCACGCTTTACTCTGTCTCCTACTTTCTTGACCCAAAACTCGCTCTTGATGTGAAGGAAATTCCCGATGGATTAAAAAATTATTTGAAGGATGACACAAAACTTCAGATAAATGATCCAGTCATTCAAGAGGGTGTGAAAGAGGCGTTAAAAGGTGAGACAAATTCCTACAAAATTGTTAGAAAGATTTATGACTACATCCAAGATAAGATGCACTATGAGTTATCTGGAGGATGGAATGTTGCCCCTGTAGTTTTAAAAAGAGGCTCTGGCTCCTGTTCGGAATACTCATTTGTAATGATTGCTATGCTTCGTGCAGCAGGAATTCCCGCAAGATATGCCGGGTCTGTCGTTATAAGAGGAGACGATGCTTCAAGAGATGATGTTTTCCATCGATGGGTGGAAGCATACATTCCTCCATTTGGTTGGATTCCCATTGATCCTTCAGGTGGGGATTCCGATGTTCCTTCAGAGAAGGCTAAGTGCTTCGGGTCTCTTGAAAACAGATTCCTGATAACTACCCTCAGTGGAGGAAACAGCAAATTTCTTAAATGGGATTATAACTCTCTCTCTTCTTACACATCAAAAGGTCAGGTAACCCTTCGTTTCCTCAAGGCAGGCGATTGGGTGCCACTTGAAAATGCAAAGAGTGAAAGATAAAATAGCAGGTTTTATGTCTATCAACCGAAGATTTGCAAAGTAGTTTAGTTGCTGGTATGAAAGTCCAGATATCACATTTTCAATGAATGAAAGTTTAGGTTTTGCTAAATTTCTCTTGCTTGAATTTTTTATTACGCTATCGGTCTACCCCTTTTTTTATTCTTTTTAATAATTAAAGTGCCGAGCATCGGATTCACTCCGTTAGAGGCACATTCAAATGGGGGGTATTCAACGAACCGAAGTGAAGTGCCTGAGAGGGGGGAAGTAATCCCCCTTCTTCAGGGAGAAAAAAAAGGGGAGCAAATGCTCCCCTTTTTTAAATTACATTTTTAAATGACTAATTTTTTGGAACTTCAATGGGTGCTACCGCGGTGATTTCGACCCTTCTATTCTTTGATCTTCCTTCCTTCGTGTTGTTGTCTGCAATCGGGTTTGCCTTTCCCATTCCTTCCACTTTTTCAATCCTTGATTCATCAATTCCATGCTCAACAAAATATTTCTTTACGGATTCAGCCCTTCTTTTGCTCAAAGTGAGGTTCCAACTGTCAGAACCCAATTTGCAGGTATAACCCGTGATATTAATTTTTAAAGCGTGATATTTGTTGAGTTTTTCAATTGCTTCATTCAGCGCTGCTTCACCCTCTTTTGGAATTGCCCAACTATCAATTTTGAAATGAAGAACACTTTCATCAAGTGTAATTTTAATCATCTCAGGTTTGGGTGGTGGCGGTGGAGGTGTTGGTGGTGGCGGTGGTGGCGGCGGCGGCGGGGCTGCCT
>DHFQ01000151.1 GCA_002402325.1 Candidatus Aminicenantes bacterium UBA4820 | reverse complement strand
AAAAGATTGGGAGTTTTAAAATAAACCTTGTCTTAATCAAAATTAAAGGTTTGTTGCTAACTTTAAAGGATGCATACTTGAAAATGGTTACTTGTTTGCGACAATTGGCATCATTGCAAAAATTATTAAATGTTACCTTTAGTAAACGCAATTTCTTAATTGCAAGACTAATCACGATTACTTTTCTTTTTTCAGATTCAATACTGGAAGATGACAATTAGGGGAAGCGGCAATTTTATTTTTTTTGACTTTTGTTTTATAATTGAAGTGGAGGAAATAGATGATTCATCATTCTACGAAGTTGTTCAGCGTATCAAGCAGTTTAAAACTTACAAAAGAGTTTTCTCTTGTCGTTATTGCATCGCTTATCATTGCTTTGTTCTCTCAATTTGAGTTGACCCTTCCATTTTCGCCTGTTCCTATTACACTTCAGACTTTTGCGATTATGGCTTGTGGCATTTTACTTGGAAAAGTAAGGGGGGCAATATCCGTTTTTGTCTATATTTGTGAAGGAGCGTTGGGGCTTCCTTTTTTTGCGGGCGGAAGCGGTGGGGTTAGATTTCTTTTGGGTCCTACGGGTGGTTACCTTCTCGGATTCGTTTTTTGTGGCTACCTCGCTGGACTTTCAAAAGAAATTGGGTTTTCTTCAAATTTCTTAAAACTCTTTTTTTCCTTACTAATAGCAAATTTCTCAATTTATCTTTTTGGCCTTTTTCAGTTATCGCTTTTTGTTCCAGGAAATTATTTGTTTGAAATAGGTTTTTACCCATTTATTTTAGGAGATTTAACTAAAATAGTTCTTCTTTCTTTAATATTTCCTTTTGGAATTCACATAATGAAGAGGAAATAAAATGCTTGGGGGTGCTTTGTGCTGAGAGGCTTCAAGCCAACCCCTTGAACCTGATCCGGTTAATTCCGGCGTAGGAAAGGCAGTCATTTTGATTGCCTCCTTTTAAAGGAGGTAAAAATGGTCGGAAGTGAAAAAGTTAGAAAAATTTACAAAGAAAGTGAGCGTGGATTAAAAGTCCCATTTAAGGAAATCTCCCTTTCAAACGGGGAAACGGTTCAACTTTACGACACGAGCGGTGGTTATTTCTATGATGAAAACCCTGAATTAAAGAAAATAAGGAAAGAGTGGATTGAAAAAAGAAAAGATTTAAAAAACCCAACACAGATGGCTTTTGCAAAGATGGGCATAATTACTGAGGAGATGGAGTTTGTTGCATTAAGAGAGGGAGTAGATAAAGAATTTGTAAGAAAAGAGGTTGCTAAAGGAAGGGCGATCATTCCTGCAAATATGAACCATCCTGAAAGCGAACCAATGATAATAGGCTCACAATTTCTTGTCAAAATAAATGCCAATATTGGAAGTTCGGAAATTGTGGCTGATGAAAATTGTGAAGTTGAAAAGTTGAAAGCATCAATAAGATTTGGTGCGGATACTGTTATGGATCTTTCAACGGGAGGAAACCTTTACAAAATAAGAGAAAATATAGTAAGAAAATCCCCTGTGCCGATTGGAACTGTTCCAATTTACGAAACTTTTGAAAGGTGTCAAAAGAAGATTGAAAATCTTGATTTTGCAATTTTTAAGGATGTTCTGATTGAGCAAGCCGAACAGGGTGTCGACTATTTCACTATCCATTCTGGAATACTCAAGAATAACCTTGAAAAGGCTTTTAAAAGGACAACGGGGATAGTCTCAAGGGGCGGGTCAATAATTGCGATGTGGATGTGTAACACCCAAAAGGAGAATTTTCTTTACACCAATTTTGATGAAATTCTTGAAATTCTTGCAAAATATGATATTGCCATCTCGCTCGGAGATGGTTTAAGGCCAGGATCAATTGCTGATGCAAACGATGAATCCCAATTTTCAGAATTAAAAACGCTTGGAGAACTCACTAAATTGGCGTGGGAGAAAAATGTGCAGGTTATGATAGAAGGCCCAGGACACATTCCGATAAATTTAATTGAAGAAAATATTGAACTTGAGAAAAAATATTGTTTTGATGCTCCCTTTTACACATTAGGTCCGCTTGTAACTGACATTGGAATGGGGAGAGACCACATAACTTCTTCCATAGGTGGAGCTTTGATGGCATTTTATGGTGCATCGATGATTTGCTATGTTACACCAAAGGAGCATCTCGGGCTTCCCCAACTCGAAGATGTTAAAGAGGGGATAATTGCCCACAAAATTGCTGTCCATTCTGCCGATGTTGCGAGGGGAAACAAAATGGCAATAAACTGGGATCTTCAAATGTCAAAGGCGAGGGCAGATTTTAGATGGGAAGACCAGTTCAACCTTTGCCTCGATAGGGAGAGGGTATACGATTATTTTTCAAGAAGTGGAAAACCTCTAAGTGAAAATGAAAACTACTGCTCAATGTGTGGGCCCGACTACTGTCCGATGAAAATGGTAAAAAAAATAAAAGAATCTACTTGATTTATTTCTTCAAGGCTATTTCCAGAACTGTGTTAATGTCTTTGACAAAGTAGAATTTCATATCTTTTTTTGCCTCTTCGGTTAAGTCTTCAAGGTCGCCCTGATTTTTATCGGGAAGTATAACTTCATAAATTTGCGCCCTTTTTGCCGCAAGAACCTTTTCTTTTACTCCTCCAATTGGAAGAACCTTTCCAACAAGGGATATTTCTCCCGTCATAGCGATGTCATCTCTTACAAGTCTATTGCTTAAAAGTGATGTGAGGCTCGAAACGATTGCAACTCCTGCTGAAGGACCATCCTTTGGAGTTGCCCCCGCTGGAACATGAAGATGAATGTCTTTTTCGGAAAAGAGGTTCTCATCAATTCCAAGTTCTGATGCGTGAGATTTAATCCACGATAGTGCAGCCTGAGCGGATTCTTTCATCACATCGCCAAGTTGTCCTGTCAAAAGAAGATTACCCTTTCCTTTCATCATCGTGGATTCGATGAACAAAATCTCTCCACCGTAAGGAGTCCAGGCAAGCCCTGTTGCAACCCCAGGCATATCAATTCTCTCCCTTGTATCAAGAAAGACCTGTTGCATTCCAAGATATTCTCTTACTTTGTTTGTATCGATTATCGCTTTTTTCTTATTGCCTGAAACCCTCTCTTTAGCGACCTTTCTGCATACTGTTGAGAGTTGTCGTTCAAGATTTCTTACTCCCGCTTCTCTCGTATATTCAGTGATTATTGTTCTTAATGCCTCTTCTTTAAATTCAATGTCCTTCTTTTTTAGCCCATGATTTTCGAGAACCCTTGGAATAAGATGGTCTGTTGCAATGTGAACTTTTTCATCTTCAGTATAACCGGGGAGTCTAATAACTTCTGTCCTATCAAGAAGAGGTGCTGGTATGGTATCAAGAATGTTTGCTGTCGTGATGAACATAGTCTGACTTAAATCAAAAGGAACTTCAAGATAATGGTCAGAAAACGAGAAATTTTGTTCAGGGTCTAAAACTTCAAGAAGGGCTGATGTTGGATCGCCTCTGAAGTCCATTCCAACCTTGTCAATCTCATCAAGCATAAAGACAGCATTTTTACTTCCCGCCTTTCTAATTCCCTGAATTATTCTTCCAGGAAGTGCTGCAACATAGGTTCTTCTATGCCCCCTGATTTCAGCCTCATCTTTTATTCCGCCAAGGCTCATCCTTACAAACTTTCTTCCAAGCGATTTTGCAATTGATCTACCAAGACTCGTTTTCCCAACACCCGGTGGTCCAACGAGGCAAAGGATAGGACCCTTTAAATCTTTTTTGAGTTGTTGGACTGCGAGATATTCTATTATCCTGTCTTTTACTTTTTTTAAACCGTAGTGGTCTTCATCAAGTATTTTTTGTGCCCTTTTTATATCCAATCTATCTTTTGTGGTTTTACTCCATGGAAGTTCAATAAGCCAATCAAGGTATGTCATAGACACACTGTATTCAGCAGCGGAAGGGTGCATCATTGAGAGCCTGTTAAATTCCTTTAAGGCTACCTCCTCAACATCTTTTGGCATCTTTGCCTTAAGTATCTTCTCCTTAAGTTCCTCAAGTTCCTTTTCGTGGGAATCCTCTCCCAACTCCTTCTGAATCGCCTTTATCTGCTCTTTGAGAAAATAATCCTTCTGGGATTTCTGAACACTATCCATAACTTCGTTTTGTATTTTGCTACCAATTTCTACAACCTGAAGTTCCCTTACAAGAATGCTCAAAAAGAGTTTCATCCTTTTCAAAGTGTCGGTTTCCTCAAGAATCAGTTGTTTTTCAGAAAGAGAAATTGGAAAGTTGAATGCAATGGTATCAATAAGTTTGTTTGGGTCTGTGTAGTTTCTGAGCTGTTCAACCTGTTCCTGCGGGATTGAGCCAGTAAGTGTAGCAAATTTTTCATACTGCATAACTATATTCTTTCTTAAGGCATCAACTTCTATTCCACTCTCTTCGGTATTTTGTAAAAATTCAATCCTTGCCTCAATATAGGGTTCTGTAGCGGTTATCTCAACTATTTTTGCTTTTCCCTGTCCTTGAACAACAACGGCAAGGTTGGTCGGGGAGTTCCTCATTAGTCTTAAAAGTTTTGCAACTACGCCAACCTGATAAATATCTTGAGGAGTTGGGTCTTCAACATCTCCATCTTTTTGAGAAACAACAAATATAAGCCCATCTTCTCTTGTTGCCTGCTCTAAAGCTTTTAAAGATTTTTCTCTCCCAACGGCAAGGGGCATAATTATAGAAGGATAGAGTATGGTATTCCTCAAGGGTAGTACCGGAACTACGGGTTTTTCTTCAATAGACGGTTTTAAAATTTCTTCTGACATATTGCTAATTTCTCCTTAAATGTATAAGATACATTTTTTAAGGATGAAAGGCAAGTCCTATGATAAAAATTGCAAAAGGGAAAAGGTTAAAAACGGTTCTTCTGGCGAAGGTTGGAAAGGCAATAAAAGACTTTAAGATGATTGAAAAGGGGGATAAAATTGCTGTTGGTCTTTCGGGAGGAAAAGATTCCTACACTATGCTTCTTCTTTTAAATGAGATAAAAAAACATTCCCCAGTTAAATTTGAGATAATCGCTTTGACATCTCATAGCGGAAACAAGTATTACGAGTGGGAGAAAATAAGAGATTTTGCTGAAAATGTTGGAGTAAAGTTCCATCTTGAAAGAACAGAAATAATTGATATTGTAAAAGAGAAATTGAGGGAGGGAAGTTACCCTTGCGCATTCTGTGCAAGGTTGAGGAGGGCATATCTCTACAACGCCTGTATAAAACTTGGGTGCAACAAACTTGCTTTGGGGCATCATCTGGATGACGCAGTTGAAACCTTACTCATAAACTTCTTCTTTCAAGGCTCTTTAAAGGGTATGCCGCCAAAACTTCTTGCAGAAAATGGAAAGGTGGTTTTGATAAGACCCCTTTACTACATACCCGAAATAATGGTAAAACAATTATCTAAGGAGGCGCAATTTCCGATAATTGACTGCGCCTGTTTTATAGCCTGCGACAAGCAGGGTGAAAGGATGGAGATGAAGAAACTCGTTGATGAAATTTCAAAAAGATATCCAAAGGCACGGATGTCCGCTTTGAGTGCAATGAAAAATCTTGAGCCAAGATACCTTGCGGATACTAAATGGCACAATTTTGATGATGAAAAAATTAAAGATAAGGAGGAGTTATGAAAAAGATTTTGGTGTTGTTCTTAGTTCTAACCATTTTTACCCTTCCATTTTTTGGAGAATTTTTCTGCAAGAAATACGACCTTGAAGTAGGAAAATGGATAAGAATTGAGGAGGGCCCTAAACCTGTGGTTGTTCAAGATATAAAATTTGAGTTTCCTTCATACATAGGGCCAAAAAAACTTGATATAAAAGGACTTCCTCAGGCAATAATAGATTTTAAAAATTACGGCGATGTTCCGTTGAAAGTCAAGTTGGCTCTTGCCCTTTTTGATGATGAGAATAACCTTGTTGCCTGCGGGACAACTTCATCAAGGTTCGTTCACACAAAGGGCGGAAAAGAAGAAAAGGCAACCATAGTCTTTTCAAATGTAAGGTCAAAAATTGATAAGGCGAAATATTTCTATTTAACTGTAGAAACAGAGTAATTTGAGTAAAGAGAGCGATTTTGAACTCCTTTCTCCTTTTATGGAGGATGAAAGGAAAAACAGGTTAATTGAGGTTCTTGAAAAAAGGACAAAGGGAATTGTTCTCATTCTTGAAAATTTCTATAATACTCATAATCTTTCTGCCGTAGTGAGAAGTGCTGAAAGTTTTGGTTTGCAATATATCTATATTTTAGGACAATATCCCGAAGAGATAAATCCGACAATTACTGTGGGGTCTGAATTCTGGGTCACATTAAAGAAAGAGAAAGACCTTGATAAGTTGATAAAAAAATTAAAAAAGGAGGATTACCTTATTGGTGCTACTGTTCCTTCTAAAGAAGGAATAGACCCTTACGAATACGAACACAAGAGACCTATCGCCCTTCTATTTGGAAATGAGCGTCAGGGGTTAACAAAAAAGGCAATCAAAATGGCAGATATTATCTTTTCAATTCCCCACTCTGGATTTACAAAGAGTTTGAATGTTTCAGTCTCTGCTGGAATTTTCTTATACTCTCTAATGAGAAATCAAAATTTAAGAAATTTTCCTCTTTCTCAAAAGGAGAAGAAAGAGCTTCTTGACCTCTGGGCAAAAAGGAGTGTTCCAAATTCTCAAAAAATTCTTAAAGAGGTGAAAAAAAGAGGTGGTATAATTTAGATGGAGGTGAAAATGAGCTGCATATTTTGTAAAATAGCAAGTGCAGAAATCCCTGCTAAAGTTATCTTTGAAGGTGAATCAACCATAGCCTTTCTTGACATCAAGCCAATAAATTTAGGGCATACCCTCGTGATTCCAAAAAGCCACTACGAATCACTTTCAGAGATACCTTATGAACTTATAGGGAAGATGGCTGAAGTGGGAAAGAAAATTGCTGAAGCGATGAAGAATACTGTAGCCTTAAAATGTGAGGGGATAAACTTTCACCTTGCGGATGGAAGGGCAGCGGGACAGGAGATTTCCCACCTCCACCTTCATATAATTCCAAGGTTTGCAGGTGATGGTTTTGGTTTAAAAATTCCTCCTCACTACGGACAGATAACAGAAAAAGAAATTTCTTTCATACACTCCAAATTGATAAGTCAGTTAGGAGAAAAATAGTTAAGAGAAAAAAGGCTAAGAGATGCACTCTCTTTTTTATTTTTAAATGATTAGAGCGTTAAACATTAAATTAACTGCGAACTGTTTAACAGGAACTTACCATCCCTTTTATTATTTTGTAGACTATTTTCTGATATTCTTAGGCTGTTACTGCAAACCCTATTTCACGCTACAGATATTTCCTTTTTGAAGAAAAATTGCACCTTGAATAATTTTAGAAAATAGAATATCCTATACAATCGGCGGGAGAGATGTCCGAGAGGCCGAAGGNNAGAAGGGATAGATATGACGAGAGGGGGATTCGAACCCCATTTTTCATCCTCCCCAAACCCCTCCTTCTATCAGAAGGAAGGGTTAGAGGTGGTCGTTTGCGATGCAAACGAATTCCCTCTCTCCGCCAATCGAAAATTAACATGACAAAAGGGGAATTTCAATCCCTTTTTTGCATCTTGCTAAGTTTCCTGAACTTTGGCATAGAAAGGAAAAAATTCGCTGACATTCCTTGTTAAGTGTAAATAAAATGAAAAAAGGTAAATGGAATTTTGGAAAGACATTCTGGGTTGCAAATGGAATTGAACTTTTTGAAAGAACTGCCTATTATGGTACATTTATCGCTCTGGTTCTATTTTTAAGCAATGTCGTTGGTTATACAGATATTGAGGCAGGATGGGTTGGGGGACTTTTTTCCGCACTTGTCTATTTTCTCCCACTTTTTACAGGGGCAATTGCAGATAGAATTGGTTTTAGAAATTCTTTGATTTTAGCCTTTGCTTTTCTCTCCTGTGGGTATTTTGGACTTGGCTTTTTTCCAACAAAGATTTTAGTACTTGTTTTTCTCATTCTAATTGCCATCGGTGGTTCTTTCGTAAAGCCAATAATAACAGGCACTGTTGCAAAAAGTAGTAATGAAGAAATGAGAGCAAGGGCATTTAGCCTTTTCTATATGACCGTAAACATAGGTTCTTTTACAGGAAAAACAATTGCCAAGCCCTTAAGAGTCTCTTTGGGGGTTGAATACATTCCCTTTTATTCTGCTCTTCTTGCCTTGACGGGGTTAGTAATAGCGATTTTTTTCTATTTTCCCAAAAAAGAAAATGGAGAAAAGAAAAGTTTGAGAGCTATTTTTGAAGGTATGTTAAGGGCATTAAAAAATATGCGATTTTTGTTGCTAATTGTGATTACCGGTGCTTTCTGGGCAATACAGCAGCAACTTTATGCAACTTTACCAAAATATGTAATAAGGCTTCTTGGTGAAAATGCAAGTCCGGAATGGTACGCAAATGTCAATCCAATAATAGTTGTCTTCTTTGTAGTCCCTTTGACGACACTGGGGAAAAATCTCAAACCTGTAACTTCTATAAGCTTTTCTTTTCTCCTTTTGACAATTTCTTCTCTTATGATGTCGTTTTCCTCTTTTTTTAAAGCGGGTCTCTCGCTTTTCGGCTACAATGTTCATCCAATTACTTTGATGATGGTAATAGGTATAGCAATTCAAGGAATTGCCGAATGTTTTATTAGCCCACGATACCTTGAATTTGCAAGTTTACAGGCGCGAAAGGGTGAGGAAGGACTCTATATGGGATATTCACATCTCAATTCAACGATTGCATCAATTATTGCCTTTGTCTCCTCCGGGTATCTTCTTGATAAATACTGCCCTGACCCAACCAAATATTCGCATCTCTCTTCTGTTGAATTTTCTCAACTCTATTCCAATGCTCATTACATCTGGTATTACTATTCAGCCCTCGCTTTTTTATCTTTTATCCTTCTTCTTGTCTTAAACAAAACTATCTACAAAAAATAGAAACCTTTTTAAAAAAAATTCGTCTAAATAACTTGAAGATGGTAAAAGACGATGAAAGTTTATTAAAGGAATATTTAAAAGGAGATGAAAAGGCTTTTTCAATGATTATTGAAAAGTATGAGGGTAAATTGTTAAATTTTTTCTATAAAATGTGTAGAGATGGTGAATTGGCAAAGGATTTTACTCAGGAAGTTTTTTTGAGATTTATAAACGGAGCAAAGAATCTAAGAGGAGAATCTTCCATAGGAACATGGCTTTTCAGGGTGGCTACAAATATTTTAATAGACCATAAAAGAAAATTTAACCCTCCCAAAATAGATATTGATGAATCTGATGCAAGCGTTTCATCTAAAGCAGAGTATTTAATTGAAAAAAGAGAATTAAAAGATGAAATTTTAAAGGCAATAAAAAAACTTCCTGATGCACAGCAGAATGCACTTATGCTTTTTTACTATGAGGGGAATTCCCTTGAAGAAATTGGTAAAATTTTAAACTGCTCTCTACAAAATGTGAAAAATCACCTTTTCAGGGCAAAAATAAATCTTGCCCAAATTTTAAAAGAGGGAAAAAATGGAGTGTGAAAAATTTGAAAAATTCATTTTTGAAAACCCTGAAGCAACAACTCTAAATGGTCAATTTTCTCAACATATAAAAGAGTGTGAAAAGTGTGAAAAGTTATGGGAAATCCAAAACGAATTTGCAGAATTTAGGTTAGATCAAAGCAAGATAAATCTACCTCTCAAGACAAAATCATATCTACTAAGAATTGCTAAAAATAGGTCATTTGAAAAATTTTCAAGAATTGAGTTTATTGAAGATACATTCATATTCGCTATCGTTGTTTCTACTGTACTTACAGGAATTGTCGCCTCCTTTTATCAAATTGTTTTAAATGGAGGAATGCAGAATAGGTATATAAAAATGCTCTTTGATTTTATAAAGGACAATTTTTCAAATTTTGCCACATCGTTCTCTTCATTACTGGGAAAAGAATCATTTGTCTTTCTGATTTCGGTATTTTTGATAACCTTTTCTCTTTCCTTCTTTTTCAGGGTTTTAAATAGTGAAAAGAAGAATATTTTTAGTTTTTAGAAATTGATGGAACTGAAAAGAGTGTCACCCCGTCTCTACCACTTTTTTTGGTAAATCAAAGAAATTTCCAGATGAGAAGAAAATTATCAAATCTCCCTCTTTTTTCATTGAGTTAATAGTTTTTAAGTACTCCTCTTCAGTTTCACAAATAAAGGTCTCCTTACCGAGTGCATTTAAAGCTTGACTTATATTTTCAAGGCTCAATCTCATCTCTTCAGGGATTTTTGGATTTTTTGGCTTTGGTCCCATAAGGACTGTGTTTGCATATAAAAAAGCGTTTGGCATTTTTGATTCATTTAACTTTGTTTGAGATGTGAACGACCTTGGCTCCCAGCAAACAATTACCCTGTTGGGATTGAACCTGAATCTCAAACTTTTTATCGTTTCAAAAATTGCGGTAGGATGGTGGCCAAAATCATCAACTACTATTATTCCACCATCCTCTTTTACAACCTCTTGTCTTCTTTTTACACCTTTAAACCGGGGTAAAATTTCTCTTAGTAAATGAAAAGATATTCCTATTTTTGCTGAAAGAGCAAGGGCAACAACACTGTTTCTTAAATTGTGGGGACCATAGAGAGGAGTGAGGAACTTTCCAACTTCTCTTCCTTTGTAAAGAAGGGTGAAATATGTCCCCTCTTTTGCATAAAGAATGTTTGATGTTGTGAAGCATTGTCCCCCTGTTATTCCGAATGACTCATAATTTCTTTGCTCCTCATAAAGGAGTTTTGCAACAAGGGGTGATTCAGTTCCACCAAAAATCATCCCATCTTTTCTTAAAAGATTGACAAGTTTTTTGAAAGCAAAATAAATTTCACTTTCATTTTCAAAGTTATCAAGATGGTCCATTTCTATGTTGTTGATGATTAAAAAATGAGGATCGTAATGGTAGAATTTTGGCTCCTTGTCAAAGAAAGATGTTTCATATTCGTCTCCTTCAACAACCGTGAATTCGCCATTTTCCCACAAACTTGAGGAGTTGTAGTTTTTAGAAATTCCCCCCAAAATCATATTGACCTTTTGTCCCGATTCTTTTATGAGATATGAAATTAAGGCTGTCGTCGTGGTTTTGCCATGTGTCCCTGTAACGACAATTGGCTTTCTATCCTTTAAGGCAAATTCATAAATTGCCTCAGCCATAGAATAATATTTAAAACCCTTTTCAATAAAGACTCTCGCCTCTTCATTGTCTTTTGAAATTGCATTTCCGATTACAACGACATCAGGATTGATTTCGAGATGTGAAGGGTTAAAACCCTCGTAAAAATCTATGTTGAGCGATTCTATGGCTTCCTTCATTGGGGAATACAATTTCGTATCGCAACCACTTACTATGTGTCCCTGATTTTTTAGAAGTTGGGCAAGGGCTCCCATTCCCGTCCCACCAATTGCAAGAAGATGAATCTTAAGTTTCTTTTTCAATAGTATCTCCTCTTACCTTTCCCAAAAATTAGGGCAAATAAAACTCCAAACAAAAAGCCACCAATGTGAGCCCACCACGCTGTATTAGCCCACTCCATATTTGATATTAAAAGAGTTCCATTCAAAAACTGTATCAAAAACCAGTAAAGTAAGAAAAATGGTGAGGGGATTTCAACAAACAGAGGAAAAATGAAGACAGGAATAAGCGTTACGATTCTTGAGTGGGGAAAAAAGACAAAGTACGCACCAAGAATTCCTGCAATCGCTCCGCTTGCACCAATCATAGGTATTTTGGAATGGATCATCATAACTCCCTGTAAAAGAGAAGCGACAAATCCTGAACCAAAATAAAGTAGAACAAATTTAATTTTTCCAAGTCTATCTTCTACATTGTCAGCAAATACCCATAAAAAAAGCATATTGCCAAGAAAATGGAGAAAACCTCCGTGAAGAAAAAGTGATGTCAAAAGAGGTAAAAATCTCTCCACAGGTCCGTTGGAGGCTGAGTTGAAGAAAAAATTTTGAGGGACAAACCCAAAGGTCATTATTAAACTTTCAATATTCCTTGATGAGATCTCAAGAAGGAAAGCAAAAGTATTCATAAACAAAATAGTGAAAACTAAAATGGGAATTGTTCTGCTTTTAATCGTGTCCTTTATTGGTATCATAAAGCCTCTTCAAATAGCAAATTTTACCATAATCCAATCAAATTATATTTTTATAATAAATTTACAATCTCTACTACCATCTCACCTATTGCGGGAGAGGCAGTTAATCCAGGTGATTCAATCCCAATAAGGTTGATAAAATTGGGAAAGTCATTATCGCTCTCCTCTTTGATTACAAAGTCCCTGCTTTTTTCATTGGGACCATATCTTTTTGCCTGAAATCCAGCCATATCGGGTGTAAGGTCATCTTTTTTTAGTACTGGTAAAAATTTTTTTGCTGAATCATAAAAAATATCAGTTAAATTCGGGTTCACGGAATACTCAATTTCATCTGCCCATATATCGTAAGGTCCAAGACGCAATCCTCCTGAAAGTTCTGGGACTGTGTGAATTCCTACTGTTGCATCCTCTTTGGGAACGGGATAAATGAGTATTTGTGGCATTTCCCCTAAATTGTGCTGAACCCTGAAATATACCCCCTTTCTGTAAAATATTCTGTAATGCAGTTTATCAACATCAAAACCTGCCATTTGTGCAATTCTTCCGGAGTTTAGCCCTGCGCAGTTTATAACAATTTTTGCTGAAACTCTGGAAATTTCACCATTTTCTTCTTTTATTCCCACCTCATAAAAACCATTTTTTCTTTCAATTAAGATTACTTCTCCTTTGAAGAGAAAATCAACACCTTTATCCTTTGCTTTTAGAAAGAAGTGCTTCATTAAAGAATGAGAATCGACAATCCCCGATGTTGGAAAATAAACTGCAGAAGTGGCGAAAACTTTTGGTTCAAGTTTTTTTATCTCATCTCTATCAACAATTCTTAAACCCTTTGCCCCTATTTTTAGCGAGTTTTGCATAATTCCTTCAAGTTTATTCTCTTCATCTTTTTCAGTTGCAACTATCAATTTTCCGCAATTTTTAAAGGGAATTGAAAACTTTTTTGCAATTTCATACATAAGTTCATTTCCCCTTATACAAAGTCTTGCTTTTAAAGAATTTTCGGGATAGTAGACCCCTGCATGAATTACTTCGCTTGACCTTGAAGAGGTCTCCATTCCATAACTTTCATTCTTTTCCACAACAAGGACGCTTTTTTTATCCTTAGAACACCCTTCTGATATGGAAAGTCCAACTACTCCCGCACCAATTATTAAAATGTCATAGTCCATAGATTCCTCCTTTCAAAGTGTTATTTTAACAAAAAAAAGGGGCGCCTTTGGCACCCCTTTTGGAAATTAAAATTGCAATTTTCAATAAGGCTCAGGTGGAAATGGATCTTCCGGAATAGGAAATCTTGGACGAGGATGAAATCTTGTTCCGCTATCTTTTGCAGATACAGGCTGTGAGAGAAGTGCGCAGCTTCCTTTTACTGCAGCAATTTGAAAATTGTGAGTTAGACTGTCACTTGACATAAAAGTTGAACCTGAAATGAAGTTTTGAGCGACTAAAATGCCGTCTCTATACAAATCATGCCTGTCTGCTGGTGACCCCGCTGTGTAGTAAATTTGAAGCCCGAAGCTTAAAGGACTTATATCAACAATTGAGGTTATCACTGGCGCAACAGTTGGTGCGTTGTTGACATCACTGTAACTTACAGGGTCAGAATCTGTAAAGCAGGTATCATCTCCATTTATAGCCCTTACAATGTAAATATGAAGGTTTGAATCGGATGGGTTGTAGAAATAATTTGGTGAGATACTTGATGCAACAAGAGTAGAATCAACATACAAATCATGCCTTGTAGAAGGTGTTCCTGCAATGTAATCAATATAGACACCGTTTTGCAAGCACTCATTTCCATCTCTAACACTTACCACAGGCTTTGAAGGTGGTACACAGGCAAGAATACAAGGAGTCATTGAGCATCCACTTTCACCATATATTAGTTCAACATCATCAATGTGGCAATCATTTCCGTAAGCAGAAATCCCAAGAAAACCAATATAAATACTCTGGCCGATATAGGACGAAATGTCTATAGAATGCTCTCCCCACCCTGTCGTTCCATTGTACCTGTTAACCGCCGAACCAACATCTGTCCAGTTTGTTCCATCTATAGAAACCTGAATCTGAATTTTGTCCTGAGAAGTGTAGCCCGTGTCATGGTACATAAAGAATTTTATTTCAGCATCTGCTGCTGTAGATGGAATTAAATCCGAAACTGTTTTATAGAGCCTTGTGCTACTTCCTGTATTTGCTGTCCAGGAATTAAAATAGGCAAGCCCTGCACCGGAATGTGTCCCTCCTCCAGTAGGATGGACAGTTCCAGTAGACCTTGCCCAGTTCCCGGCGGTTCCAGAAACATCAATCTGAGCCCATCCTGTCGGTGGAAAAGTTGTATTATCAAAACTCTCTAACCACATTGTATTTGGAATAGAAAAAAGCGATCCAACAGTCAGTTCAAAATCTCCTTCAAAAGGAGACACACTTTCGTTACATAAGGCTGTAATATGTATTGGGATAGTTTCACCACAAGTAGCACTTGAAGATATTTTTACTATATATGAAGACAAAGATTCTTCGGTTGTTCCCTGAGAAATTTCGGGAAACAATGAAGAGTTATTCAAAATGGTAACATCAGGCGAGGAGGATGATATCGTCGCTGACACATTTGTTGCGGTCCCTGAACCCGAATTAGTAAGAAAAACCTTGATTTCAACCTGTTCACCTGAATCTATGACTCCATCGTTCCCGCTTCCAGTTCCACTGCATACATCAACAAAAGAATTTGAAGAATACTCAAGAACAGGATTACAGGGAACAATTCTCGCTATTTCAAGAGAATAGTTAAGCAAAGAGCCAGTATCTCCTGAAGCATCATCCGCAACTTTAAGATTCCAGGTTCCATTAGCGTTTTTACCATTCAACACGGAAAGAGATTGTTCCGGAATAAAACTTCCAGTGAAGGGCGCAGTCCCACTCGTAATTGGTGTTGTTGCCTGATCATCAAAAACTGTGTCAATGTAATTTTCCCCTGAACCACCGTTATCAGTTGACAATTCAATCTGTGTTCCATCGGGGTGAATCAAATAAATATCAAGGTCAGAATCCCAGCTATGGTCTATATTTACTGTCACATTTACATCTGTGATTGTTCCAATATCAGTTACGCTTATTGGAACTGATATACCACTCGGACTATTATCCGGGATTGCTATTGAGGGTCCTGAATAAGAATAAACACCAACGCCTCCTCCCATAGTTTCAAATGTGTAGTAGGAACCACCATTATTATCTGTTGTAGGATTTAAAAACTCATCTCTTGATTCAACATAGAAATAATAGGTGGAGCAGGAAGAAAGCCCTGTAATTGTCAGTGAATGAGATGTAACAAGGGTTGGATCTGTTGTACTTAAAGATGGAGGTGCGGTTGTTCCGTAATAGACCGTAGTATCAGATATAGTGTCTGTGTTGAATGTTATCGTTGCGGTAGAACCTGTTATGTTTATTGCTGTTACATTAGAAATCACAGGACCTATACAATCTATGTCTGCATCATCTGTCCTTGAAACATTTGTTCCACCGGAGCCATCATCTGCATCAATATATTCCACATAGACTTTTCCACCGGTAGTAGACACTTTTCCATCGCCGTTTACAGGCGCACTGTTTGCAGTTAAAATTGAGCCTTTAAAAGTT
>DHFQ01000081.1 GCA_002402325.1 Candidatus Aminicenantes bacterium UBA4820 | reverse complement strand
GCGTCAAATCAAGATGCAAATCAATATCGGATTTTGGGTAAAATTTTCATCTTTAAGATTTTGTTATTTCCGTTTATAATATCAGTCTGGAGGTTTAATGGATAAATTTGTTATAGAGGGCGGTGTTCCCCTTTGTGGTGAATTGGAGATAAAGCCCGCAAAGAATGCAATCCTTCCCTGCCTTGCAGCATCTTTGCTTACATCTGAAGAGATAATTTTCAATAATAGTGCATCTCTTAACGATATATGCTCAATGCTTTCTTTACTTGATCACCTTGGAGTTAAAATTGGTGGAAATGTTGGAGGTGCGTTAACTTTAAAGGCTGATAACATAAAATCTCTTGTTGCTCCTTATGACCTTGTAAGAAAAATGAGGGCGAGCATTCTTGTTTTAGGACCTCTCCTTGCAAGATTCAAAAAAGCAAAAGTTTCATTCCCGGGAGGTTGTGCAATTGGACCAAGGCCTATTGACCAGCATTTAAAGGGGCTTGAATCTTTAGGGGCAAAGATTGATGTTGAGGAAGGATACATCATTGCTACAACCGATGGTTTAAGGGGAGGAGAGGTTGTCTTTGACAAAGTTACGGTGGGAGGCACTGAAAACCTACTTATGGCGTCTATCCTTGCAAATGGAAAAACAACAATTTTTAATGCGGCAAGAGAGCCAGAAGTCGTTGACCTTGGAAATCTTTTAATAAAAATGGGAGCAAAGATTGAAGGGCTTGGAACGGATAAAATCGTTATAGAAGGAGTAAAGGAGGTAAAGGGAGCAATTCATTCACCGATCCCCGACAGAATTGAGGCAGGGACGATAATGGCTGCAACCGCAATTACAAAGGGAAAGGTTAAACTTAAAAATTGCTTTAAGGAAAATCTTGAGTCTCCAATAATAAAACTTGAGGAGATGGGATTTTCTCTCAATTTTGATGGAAACTCAATTACGGTTGGTAGCGGAAAAGAAATTAGATCAACCGATATTACAACCGCACCCTTCCCTGGATTTCCAACTGATTTACAGGCTCAATTCGTTGCTTTGTTGACACAAGCAGAGGGCACTTCAACTGTTAAAGAGGAGATTTTTGAATCAAGATTTATGCACATAAACGAACTTCAAAGGATGGGGGCTGATATAAAGATTGAAGGGAACATAGCGGTTGTAAGAGGGAAAAATGAACTTAAAGGGGCAGAGGTTATGGCTTCAGATTTGAGGGCTTCAGCATCTTTAGTAATTGCAGGGCTTGTTGCTCAGGGTAAAACGGTGGTGAACAGAATCTATCATCTTGATAGAGGTTATGAGCGATTTGAGGAGCGACTTGAAACTCTTGGAGCAAGGATAAGAAGAGTTAAATGAAAATTGTTTTTGCAACGCAAAATGAAGGAAAAAAAAGAGAAATTAAAAGAATTTTTCAAGAGTTTGACAGGATTGAACTTTTTTTCCTTGATGATTTTGATATAAAAATTGAGCCTCCCCTGGAAAATGGAAAAGGGTTTGAAGAAAATGCCATTTTAAAAGCAAGATATTATAAACAATTTTTTAGAGATTTTTCAGTTGTTTCGGAGGATTCAGGACTTTGTATTGACGCTCTATATGGTGCACCAGGAATTTTTTCAGGGCGGTTTGAAGGATTGAGAAATGATAACGAAAAATGCGACAAAATTTTAAGTCTCATTAAAGATGTTCCCGTTGAAAAGAGAGTTGCATCTTTTGTATGTGTCGTTGCACTTCTGGGAAATGAAACTGCTCCTAAAATTTTCACGGGGGAAGTAAGGGGAAAAATTTCATTTTCAAAAAGGGGAGAGAATGGATTTGGGTATGATCCAATTTTTATCCCTCAGGGCGATAAAAGAACTTTTGCGGAGATGGGTGGAGAAAAGAAAGATGATTTTAGCCACAGAAGAAAGGCATTGAATAAATTGAAGGAGTATTTAGTTGGAAGATTTAATAGGGTTTAAACAACTTTTTAAAGAATATCTTCAGAATGAAAAAAGATATTCAGAGCACACAATAAGAAATTACATTTCAGACATTGACCAGTTTATCGAGTTTCTTCAATCAATTTTTCAGGAACAAATTGATGTTGATAAAATAGATGTCGTTGTTTTAAGGGGATTTTTAGGCTATCTTTACTCAAAAAATTTAAACAAAAGGTCTGTTATGAGAAAACTTGCCTCCTTAAAATCTTTTTTTAAATTTCTTCAAAGGGAAGGAAGAGTTAAAAGCAATCCGGCAAAAATTCTTCATTCACCAAAACTTCCCAGAACTGTTCCGAGGGTTTTAACTGAAGAGGAGACAATCACTCTTCTTGAATCGCCAAAAAATGTTGAAAAGATTAAAAGGAAAAAGGGGAACCTCCAAATTTTGAGAGATCTATCTTTAATGGAAATGCTTTATGCAACCGGGCTAAGGGCATCCGAACTCGTCTCTTTAAAAGAAGAGAACATTTTCCTGCAAGATAGAATTATTAGAGTAATTGGAAAAGGGAAAAAGGAGAGAATTGTCCCATTTGGAGAAGCGGCGTTTAAAGCTTTAAAAAAATATCTTGAAGAGAGGAAAAAAGAAAATATTGATTGCGAATATGTTTTTGTAAATTTAAGAGGTGGAAAACTTACCTCTCGCTCTTTACAAAGAATCGTTGAAAAATATTCAAAAGATTTGCTTTTAAACAAAGAGGTATCCCCACACACATTCAGGCATTCATTTGCGACACATCTTCTTTCAAGGGGGGCTGATTTAAGGACGATTCAGGAACTTTTGGGACACGAGAGTTTATCAACAACGCAAAAATATACACACATTGCGGCAGTGGAGTTAAAAAAAATCTACGACAGATCACATCCACGAGCAAAAAGGAGTTTTTTGAAAAATGATGAATAGTTATATTGAAGAAATGGAAAGAATTTCAGTAAAAGCGGGTGAGTTTGCAAAAGAAAAATTTTTAGCAGGCATCACTGGAGTTTCATTAAAGGCAAGAAACGATTATGTTACCGATACAGATAGGATGGTTGAAAAATTTATCAAAGAAGAGTTAAGACGTAGTTTTCCAGAGATTCCTCTTTTAACAGAGGAAGGTTCGTCATCTGCAAAAGGAGATGAAAATCTCTTTTTCTGTCTTGACCCCCTTGATGGAACAAACAACTATGTTCATTCTCTTCCGATATTTTGTGTTTCACTCGCTCTTCTTGAGGGAATGAAACCAGGAATAGGCGTTGTTTATGACCCTATGCACAATGAACTTTTCAAGGCTGAAAAGGGTAAAGGCGCATTTCTAAATGGTAGAAAAATAAAAACTTCAGGGAAAAAAGAGATTGATGAGGCGTTTGTTGCCACAGGTTTTCCTTTTAGAGAGAGGGGAAGGGTCGCCGAATATCTTAGAGGTTTTGAGAAAGTGCTAAATTCGACAGGAGGAATAAGAAGATGTGGTGCCGCTGCATTAGATTTATGCTGGACAGCGGTGGGAAGGTTTGATGCTTTCTGGGAATTTGGTTTAAAACCGTGGGATATTTCGGCAGGTATAGTAATTGTTCAAGAGGCTAAAGGCTACATATCGGATATTTACGGTCAAGAAATTGACATTTTTAAAGGAGACATACTCGCTTCTGCAACTGAAGAGTTAAAGAAAAGTATGGTTAGTTTACTAAAATGACGAATAAGAAATCGGGAATTGTCGCACTTTTTGGAAAGACAAATGTTGGAAAATCGACACTTCTAAACTCAATAATCGGTGAGATGGTATCAATCGTAACATACAAACCTCAGACCACAAGAAGTGTAATAAAAGGAATACTAAACGATGAGAGAGGGCAAATCGTCTTTCTTGATACACCCGGTTTGCACAAGCCTTCTGGAAATCTCGGTAAAAGACTCATCACTATTGCTTATGAATCAATTTATAATGTTGATCTCATCGTAATTATGGTAGATTCGACAAAGTTAATATCATTTGATGATAAATCGCTAAAAATCTTGAGAAATGATAAAACGCCAAAACTCATCCTTTTAAACAAAGTTGACTTAGTAAAAGATAAAAGGAAACTTCTTCCCGAAATTGAGGAACTTTCATCAATTTTTAAAGATTGCGAAATTTTGCCAATTAGAGCAATAAATCAAGATGATGTTAAGATCGTTAAAGATAAAATCTTTGATCTATTAAAAGAAGGTGAACCGCTTTACGATGAAGAGATTTATACAGATCAGATGGAAAGGCAGATCGCAGGAGAGATAATAAGAAAAAATCTTTTCATTTTATTCAAGGAAGAAATTCCCTACTCAACCGCGGTGTATTTAGAAGAGTTTAAAGAACCTTTAAAAGAAAATGAAAAACTTTTAATAAGTGCTGTTATTGTCGTAGCAAAAGAGAGCCAGAAACCGATAATTCTTGGAAGAGGTGGAAAGGCAATAAAAGAACTTGGTATAAAAAGCAGGGTCGAACTTGAGGAGTTTTTTGAGACAAGGATAAACCTTAAACTTTTTGTTAAAGTAAAACCTGACTGGGAAAATGACCCCTCATTTTTGAAAGAGATAGGTATACGATGATGGAAAAACTTACAGTCATAATTCCTGCTTTTAATGAAGAACACAATATAAAAGAGGTGATCGAAAGTTTTTTATGGGCTCAGGAAGTTTTTGTTGTAGTTGATGATACAAGTAATGACAGAACTTTTGAAATCGCGTCATCTTTTGGAAACAATGTAAGGGTTGAAAAGCACGAATATATCTATTCAGCAAAGCAAAAAAATTGGGCAATCCCAAATAGTAAATTTGATTGGATATTTTTAATGGATTGCGATGAAAGACCAGATGAGAAACTAACAAAAGAAATAAAAAGGATTCTTGAGAATCCAGATTGTGATGCTTATGAAGTAAAAAGAAGAAATGTGTTTCTGGGAAAAGAACTCAAATACGGGGGGCTTTCAAATGATAAAGTGATAAGACTTTTCAAAAAATATTGCAGATATGAAGATAAAAGAGTCCATGCAGAAATTCAAGGATACAAAAAGTTGGGTTCAATAGATGGCTACCTTAAACATTACACCTTTAAGAATTTTGAATCTTATCTTTCAAAACTTAATAGATATGCAATATGGGGGGCAGAACAAGCCTATTTAAATGGTCAGCGGGCTAATTTAGTTAATATTGTTTTAAGACCAATTCATCGTTTTTTGAAACAATACATTTTTAGATTTGGCTTTCTTGACGGAATAGAAGGCGCAGTTAACGCTCTTCTGGGTGCCTACAGCGTTTTTCTAAAATACGCCATTTTATACGAATTGAAAAAGTCAAAACATTCTAAATCCCTGAATATTAAGTAGATAACTTACCCTCTTGACAAATGGAAAAATGCTTGTTATCATTAAGTTGTATTTTGAAAGGAGGTGATTGCCGATATTTACGAGAATGTTGTTTAATCAAAAACTGGTTGAGAAAAAAAATTCCTTTAAGGAGGTTACGGAGGTGACTAAAATGAAAAATGCACTCAAGTGGAGTGCCCTACTTATTGTTTTAACAACTTTATTAACATTCACAATGTTCGCTCAGACCACAGGTGGAGCCCTTCAGGGAAAAGTTACCGATGATCAGGGTGAGCCTGTTCCTGGCGCTGTTGTAAGGATTTCAGGACCATCATTACAGGGAACTCAGGGAACAGGAACCGATATGAATGGTGATTACTTCTTTCCCTTCCTGCCATCTGGTAGGGATTATTCAGTTAAAGTAGAAGCACCCGGCTTTGCTACTGCAATCAGAAATGGTGTTGAGGTCCCATTAGGCGTTACAATTAAATTAAATTTCCAACTTTCATCAGGCGGAGCAGAAATGGTCGTTACAGGGGCAGCACCAATAATCGACACCAAAAAGGTTGAGACAGGAGCAAACATTCCTGACACTATGATTACAAACATCCCCCTTG
>DHFQ01000032.1 GCA_002402325.1 Candidatus Aminicenantes bacterium UBA4820 | reverse complement strand
GACAACGACCGGCTAATGAGTGACACCTTAAGCTACTTTGTAAAGTGGGGGGTAGTGTAAAAGTTTATTGGAGTAGATTAAATCTGAATATTCTTTTATGTATGATTCATAAACGCTATATTTGGGAAGCGTCGTACTTCTAAGGAAAAGTTGGAAGGGAGCATTCGGCTTTTGAATCTGCATCCAATCGCACCACCCAGGAAAATAGGTGCAAAGCCCTCTTGGACACAATCCTCGTATGTAATAAAAATAGTAGTAGTGGGTAATCGCTCCGCCTGAAATGAGGCATAGAGAAAGAAATTCTGGACCATGCTCGGGCGGGAACTCTTCAAGCCTTTTGTGAAGGGTTATGTAGGCGTAGGACTTTAGTTCATTTCTGTTTTTAAATTCATCTTGAAATATTCTCCACGACCAATTTTTTAAGTAGAACTCTTTCCCCCTTAATAGATGGTTTCTTAAAATCTTTTCCATTTGCATCCATAAATTTTCTATAGTCTCCTCATCAAGAAGGGGAATCTTTTCAAAAAGGTAACACTGGTAGCCTAAAAGTTGGTGGGGCTTTGTGGTTTCATAAATCCACTCATCATCGTATAAAGAGTCCATATAGATGAATGAATGGAAAAGACCGCTCCAGAATTTCAGAGGTTTTGGATCGTTTCCCGCACAGGCGTAAAAGAGGCTATCCATCAAAAATTGGTTTTTTAGGAAACTTTTCTTTAGGAAAGAATCTTTATCAATGTAACTTTGCCTTAGCCAAAATGGAACATTTTTGTTTCTCAGGCTTTTTGGTTCAGGTGCACGAATAAAATAATTACTGTTTTTCATAATAAACTCCTTTCTTCCCCTTGTTGGGATAATTTCAAACCTCCCCCTTCTCCTAAAAGGAGAATTTTGGGAATCTCCCTTTTTGTTGCCTCCTGAAAGGAGGGGAGAGTTTTAATCATCATCACTTCCAAATCCAACGGTTTTTTTCTTTATAGAGGACAAGTTCATTTTTTTTAACTCATCGTAGGCAAGCGATTTTAAAAACTCGTCATTTATCTCAATTTCATCTTCAAAGAGAAATTTCTTCTTCATAGCGGTTGAGACTGCATTTGCAATCAGTCCCCCTGTTATTTTGATTTTTCTTAAAGATGTGAAATCAAGTTTTTCAAAGGGAAGGCCATTTTTCTTGAGTTCTTTTTTCCATATCTCCTCCCTTTCAACTTCGGAAGGAATTGTAAATTCAATTATTTCATCCATCCTTCTTAAAAGCGCTGGATCCAGAGCATCGTAAAGGTTTGTGCAGAGAATTACACTCGCCTTTTTCTTTTCAATTAGGCTTAAAAGGTGATTAACCTGACTATTTTCCCACGAACGATTTGAAGATTCCCTCGCTTTTAACAATGAATCAGCCTCGTCAATAAAAATTATTGAGTTTGTCTTATAAGCCATTTCAAAATAGTGTGAAATTACCTTTTCAGTTCCCCCCACAAACATATCTAAGACCTTTGAAAGGTCAAAAACCATAAGATTCCTTCGAAGTTCGCCTGCGATTGCCTGCCCTGTGTAGGTTTTTCCCGTTCCGGGAGGACCATAAAACAAAAGTGTAAATTTCATCTTTTTTTTTAATTGTGCTGTCTTTACGATAAAACGAACCTTTAAGTTTGATTCTTCTGGTAAAACTATATCATTTAAAGTAACTTCAGGGATAAACTTACTTTTTCTTTCCCTATTTTTTGATTGATTTCGCTCAAAATCATCACTAAAGAATCTTTTCCTTCTTAAAGAGGACATCCTGTTATCTGGAAAATGTTCCATTGGAAAGGTCGTTTGTGTATCTATTGCAAAGATCTCTTTGTATGCCCTTTTATTTAGCCACACTGAATAGTTCATATCTTCTGAATCGTAGGACATTTCAAGATAACTCTCTTTACTTTTTGTGTAGTTAAAAAGTTTTTCACCTTCAAGCCACGATTTTTCAAGTGCAATGTCAATCAAAGAGAAGATTTTGTTGAGGTCGCCAATTGCGAATCTTGTGCACTCTTCGGCATAAATGGAGGAGAGTATCGCAATTATAACCTTCGCAGAAAGTGGTATGTCATCACCCTTCAAAAATGGGAAGGATTCATTTTTTAAAATTGAGATGACTTTATCCGGCTTTGCCAAATATTCGCCTTTACCTCTGAAAGTGTGCCTGCACCTTATCAGCCCTGTGGTTGTGTCTCTATCGTAAATATTCTCCTCGTCCTCTTCTTCGCTTTTCTCCTTTTCAACTTCCTCGTTCTCCACTTTATTTTCTGCAAGTAGAAGTTTCTTGACCTCATCGGAATCAAAGGTGAAAAGATCATCAAATTTGAGCGCTCTTTTTAAAATGAATCCGATTGTGAGAAATCTTTTCCAATCCCCTTCCATCTCTTCAGATGGTGGCTTTATCCAAACAAATTTCTTACCTTTCGTCATTTTGTTTCTCCTTTCTTAAAATTTGGTCTTAACCTCAAAACTTTCTTTCCAGTAAGATTTATAAAGTCAGCATCAAAATATTCAAAAATCTCATTTCCAAGAATTGCGGCATCAAAGGTTGAAATGTTTAAAAGTGCTCTTAATGGAAGAGGAAGAATTCCTCCCTTTAGAGGTAACTTTTCCTTTCCAATTTCAACCGGGACTTCGTAGAGATCAACATTGAATTTTCCGTATAAAGGATAAAAATCCTCCTTTTGCCCGACTGGTTTTAACCCTTTTACCATATCTGGCGAAAAGTAGTTGACAAATGCTCCTGTGTCAAGAATCATCTTTATTTCTTTCCCCTGAACTTTAACGGGAATGAGAGGAGTTCGCAGTTTATAATTCAAAGGAATCTCCTCTCCACTTCCTTCTATTTTATCTCTTGAGACGACCATTTTTTTCTCTCGTAATTTAATTGAAAAGTTGCAACTTGAAAGCAAATCTGTTCCGAGTATCCCATCAATCCTTAAATGTGCCATTTTTTCAACTGCACCAATTAAAGTTTTAGGCGTGCTGATCTCGCCAAAAAATTTTGAAGAGAATGAACCCATTGAAAGTGGCGAACCTGTATCAACAAGAACTCTTTTCCCGTCAATTGCCGCAATAAGATGGTTGTTACAAACTTCAATGTCGTAAATCTCACTACTTATCTGCATTTTATCCTCCTTTTTACAGCAAAATAAAAAAATAATGAAAACTGAAATCAAGATAGCCTTTGCTCGCATTGAAATCTCCTTTCTTAACCCGTTGCCCTATTTTATAAAACAAACACATAAAACTTCTCATAAATGACATTTTTTCTTCTAATCACAAATTGAAAGTGATGGTTTGTAAGCAATTATAAAATTGCAAATGTCGTGGTTTTGTTGAAAGTTTGCCCACGATGCAGCATTCATCCCATACATATCCGTGTGATCTTTGTTGGCACCAAAATCCATAAGAAGTTTTGCAAGTTCTCTTTCATTGTTAAGTGCTGCAGCACAAAGTGGTGTCAAGCCAAAAAGATTTTCACCATTTACATCAACACCAAGAAGGACAAGTTCAATCGCTAATTTCTCAAGACCCATCATTGCAGCCCAAAGCAGCGTGTTCTCTTTCAAATTGTCTTTTTGATGGATGTTTATTCCCTTTTTTATTAATTTAAAGGCGAGGTCTTCATTTTTACTATTAATTGCATAGATTAAAGCGTTATACTCCTTTTTGTTAACAAAATTTAAGAATGGCATCTCATCTAAGGACATAAAGAAATCAATTGCTTCATTAAAGTTTTCTCTGATTGCAACCATAAATGGTGTCTCTCCTTCAATGTTTTTTAAAAGGAATATTTCAGGGGAGAGCAATTTAATTGATTCAATCTCTTTTTTTTCTAACAAATCAAAAATGTTAATCATTTTAAAATCTCCTTTCTACCCGAAGTGGGCACTAAAACTTTTAATTGAAATTCACCAATTGAATCGTTAAAATCGTTCATTTCAATCACCTCCTTTCTTTATGCGGTATCTTACTTACCTTTACAAGAACATAATAGCATAGTATATGTTGCAAAAGAGAGGACAGGTTAAAACATCTGATTGTTAAAAAAGAAACTATCTTTTTCTTATACGAAATGAATATAATTTAAAAACCATTTTAGAAATGAGGTTCTCCTTTTCCGTTAAGTTTTTATGAGCAACACCATATTGAACAATTGAGACAAAAAGACCTACAATGATGTAGAGGAATAGTGCAACCTTTCCGATAAAAAGAGAGATTGCTTCCGCAAAAACGGCTATCAATACAACCAATAAAAAGATTAGCCAAACGGTTGCTTTTATTCCTATTTTGTCCATAAGTATCCTTGCGAAAGGATTGCTCTCACAATTGCAGCCCTTTCTTTCAATCCCTTTAATAGTCGTTAAGCAATCGTAAAGTTTTGTTAAAATCAAAAGAACCATCACGATAAGCGAAAGAAGAGTCAAGATCATTTTACCTCCACAATTTTTCCATATATTTAAATACATCCTAATCTGGTGCAGAATAAATAACAGACTCAAAGTGACAAAAAATGATGTATTTAAGGATTGCTTCAAAATACTGTCTAAACTTAATAATTCCCTTACTAAAGAGAAACATAATCACATATTCATATTCGGTAAAAGGAAAAACTGATTTCAGCCTTCCTAACCTTGCATTTATTAATCTTTGATTCTTTGGTTGCAGTTCTTTAATCAAACCCTCTAAATAATCCTTTAACATTCAATTTTAAGAATCTATCTTTTTCTCATAACGACTATGTGTTCTTTTGTCATCGTTTCGTCTATGATTCCTTTTATATTGGTTGGACTATTTCTTTTTGGCATTCTTTTGTTCGGAATTGATCTTACAAATGATGAATGGTGGTCAAAACCGCAAAAGGCAAAAAATTCAACTATCGCCGTATCTGTTGGAAGAACTATGCCTTTGACTTTTCTATTTCCAACAACATAACAAGCGAATGCACCCCTCTTCAAACTTGTGGAAACATTTTTAATTGATTGAAAAAGATCGTTGTAAAATGATGCGACTTCTAACGCCCTTTTTTCATCTTTCTTTTTAATTTTTGAAAGAGCATCTAAAAGGTTTTCGCAGTGAAAATCCGGAATTTCCTTTAACTTCCTTCCACCCATAAGTCTATTGTCCACTTTTTGAGGTTCTTTAAGTCCAAGCCATTGAGAAGATAGCCTTGAATATTGGCCATAAGCGACTGTCGTTCGGGAATCACCGTAGGGTGGTGAGGTTATTACTATATCAATGCTTTCTTTAAACTCTTTTGGAATTCCCTCAACAGTGTCAAAATCGTAGATTGTTGTTTTTGGTTTTTTTTCAAATCTACAAATAATTTCAGTGAATTGTTTTAATCCCGCAAGGTTTCTTCTTAATTTTGATACCATTATTTGATATACATCAGGGTCGAATTTTGAAAGTGTTTCCTCATTATATCTGTAAAGTTTAAATTCATCATTCCTTGTATTTGAACTTTCCCTCACAGCTTCGCTAAATGCAACTTGAAAGAAAAATTTGATTTCTTCAGATTCAATTGAATCTATAAAATTCCTTATTTCAAAAAGTTTTTTGACAACACTTTCTTTAAACCAAAAGTGGAGTCTTGGAATTCCATAGATTTCTGAATCATCCTTTATTCTTAACATTCTATCTTTCAAAGCATTTTTTTCAAATAGGACAATTAAATTTTCAACCATTTTTACATCTGGGGTTGAAGTTTTTGCTTTAGCAATTAGCCTTGCAAGAGGGTTGAGATCGGTTCCTATTGCATCAATTCCTTTTATATTTGCCTCTACCAATGAAGTTCCACTTCCACAATAAGGATCAAAGAGAATCTCGGCATCTTTTCCGAAAAGTTCAAGCAACTTTCTTACTACTTGAGGAATCATCCTTGCGGGATAATCGTGATAACAGTGGGTCAAATCTCTTGTTGATACGCCGTTAAAAGTCCAATCATCTTCCGATTTGTTAATCTGTTTATTGTCGTAAATCATTCAAAAGACATTATAACCTTTTCTTTTGAAGTGCGAAAGGTTTATTGAAAATGGATAGGGTTCAAAAGAGATTCAATCTTATTCTTTTACTACCATTTTGAAACCAAGTTTTTTGCTTAAGTGTGGTGCAATCTCTTTTATCCTGTTTTTTACGGCAAGAATCCCTGATTTAGTTAAAGCATTTTTTTGAAGTTCTGCTAAAAAGAGCATCTCAAATACTGATGATGTTACCCAATCAACCTCCGATGAGTATCCTGAAATTGCGAGGGCATCAAATCTGCTTATAATTCTCTTCAAAACTCTCCCTTCAAGATTAAAGACACTGCACGCTCCGAAATGGATGATTTTTTTGTGGCACTTTCCCTCCAATATCTTGAGCAACTCCTCAATGTTTATCATCCCGCTATTTTCTGCAAGGAAAAGTTCACCGGGTGCCCCGTGAAAGGCAAGGTATAAAATGGGATAACTCCTGTATTCAGCAAGAGTCCATTTGCCTAAATAAAAATTTAGCTCCTCTTTTGTCGCTACATCCCGATGAATATAACGAACCTCAAGAGGAGAATGGTGAAGAAGTTCAAGGACAGGCTCAACAGTGTTTTTCTTCTTCATTGAGCCAAACCAATCTGATATTTCAAGACAAAAGACACCCTTTTTAGTCTTCATTTGAGGATTCCTTTAGATTTTATGTTACTATAAATATTCAGGGAGGTAAAGATGAAGAAAATATTAGTCGTAATAACCGCCATTTTTTGCTCTATTTTGATTTTTTCTCTTGAACCACCGAGATTGGGTGAAATTGAAAGGTTGAAAGAAAGCGGTGAGTTTCAAAAAAGCCTTGATTTTGCTAAAAAACTTGGAAATTACAGACAAAAAATTGGTGAAAGGGGGGAGAAACTACCAGGCTTTTCAGGATTTCCTTCAAGTGGGTCTCCAATAATGTTCGTTCTTCTTATTGATTTTCCCGATTATCCACACACAATTGATTCAAATGTAATAAAGGAGATGATTGTTGGTGAGGGGAATATCAACAACTATCCTTACGAAAGTTTAAAAAATTTTTATGAAAGGTCTTCTTATGGCAAACTCAACATTTCAGGAGATGTCTATGGTTGGTACAAAGCACAAAATCAGAGAGATCACTACACCAACGATGCTGAAGGGTTGATAGAGGAGGCTCTCTCCTATTACCATAATCAAGGAGTTCGTTTTGACCAGTGCGACAACGATGGGGATGGTGAGATTGATTACTTTGCCGTCTTCTGGACAGGACCTGATACAGGTTGGGCGAATTTTTGGTGGGGATGGCAGGGTTATTTTAATGACCGAGGTTACACAATTGATGGTAAAAGGTTGGGAGATTTTTCCTGGCAGTGGGAAGAGGACAACCCCTCAACAATAATTCACGAAACGGGACATGCCTTAGGACTTGCTGATTATTATGACTACGATGATTCTGTAGGACCAAGGGGTGGAATGGGTGGACTTGATATTATGGATGGTGTCTGGGGAGACCACAACGCATATTCAAAATGGATTTTGGGCTGGTTAAATCCTGAAGTTGTTGCAGATTTGAAAAGTCTTTCCCTTCAGCCTCTTTCAACTACCCCTTACGCAGTTGTTCTTTCAAGAGATTTTCAAGGTGAAAGCCCATTTTCCGAATATTTCATTGTTCAAAACAGATATACAGAAGGAAATGATTCCGATTTTCCCGGATCAGGACTTATGATACTTCACATTGATTCTCGCCTTGATTGCGATGGATACACGATGTATGATAACTCTTATAGCGAACATAAACTTGTAAGAGTTATGGAGGCAGATGGGCTTGAGGAAATTGAGAAGGGTAAATGGGGTGATGCGGAGGATTTTTATTTCAAAGGTAACAATGAAACTTTTACACCATCCTCTTTTCCGCATTCAGATTTTTACAGCGGAAATTCCAGTTTTGTAAATGTTGAAAACATCTCTGAAATAAATGAAACAATGACAGCAGATTTCGGTTTGATAAACTGTTCTGACCTTTCTTCACCACAGGTAACCTCTCCTCTTGATAATTCGCTCGGAGTTGGAACGACGCCTTTGATAGAATGGAACCCGGTAGTAAATTCATCTGGATATGAAATAGAGATTCACGAAGGTATCAACACGATATTCAAAAGTGGAGCAATTCCTTCAACTCAAACATCTTTTCAAATGCCATCTTCAAAACTTACGCTTAACAGAGTGTATAACCTCTGGATAAAATCAAAGGGAGATGGTGAAACAAAGGGAAGTTCTCTATGGAAAAAAAGTGTATTTTCAACCGGGTGTACCGATGAGCCCTACTTTGTTTCAAAGACATTTTTTGACCCGCCCTGTTACTCTTATTATGGAGGATTCTCATACTATCCTCCAACATCAATTTTTGTAAAATTCGGAGGAAACGATTCTACTGAAACTCTTGAATATGATGGTTCAAAATGGACATCCTATTCAACAAATCCTGCCCCTCCATCAAGGTATTATCCTGCAATGGCTTACGATGCTATAAATGAAAAAATATTACTTTTTGGAGGTTACAATTACGATACTGAAGAAAGTTACGGCGATACATGGTCTTATGACCCAAAAACGCATCTATGGAGTGAACTTCATCCGCAAAACTCACCACCTCCAGATTGGGCTTTCAGGGCAACGACCGATAGTAAGAGAAAAGTAATAGTTATGATTAAACCAGGTGCAACTTATGAATGGGATGGCTCTAACTTTAGTAACACAACATCAAGCGGACCCAACTACTACTACGGAAATCTTGCATATTTTCCCGACTTAAATAAAGTTATCTATTTTGGGGGCTACTTTGATTCGGGAAAGATTTGTAAAAATGAAACCTGGAGTTACGATGGAAGCAGTTGGACAAAACTAAGCGTAGACATTTCACCCGACAAAAGGTGCGATGCCGTTTTGAGTTACAACAACAGGTTAAAAAAAGTTGTCCTGTTTGGGGGTTCTGATGAAGAGTACAACCTTTTTTATGACTACTGGTCTTTTGATGGGACAAATTGGCAGGAGGAAGTGTATTGCGGAACTCCTCCATCGGGATATTACGATATGCTTGGGGATTACGATTTGATAAGAGGCAGACTTGTTCTTGCAAAGGCTTCCTCAGAAACTTCAACTTACGAACTTGTTGAACAGGGAGGAAGTTGCGAAATAACTCTTTCACCACAATCTTCCTCATTTTCAAGTGAAGGGGGAGAAGGTTCTTTTGAAATAATAACAGAAGAAGGTTGCCCTTCAAGTGCTCAATCAGATTCAGTTTGGATTTCTATCACCTCAAACTCAAGCGGAGTAGGTAGTTATACTCTAACTTTCACCGTTTCCAAAAATGAATCTTCGCAAAGAAGTGGAAAGATAACAGTCAATAACAAACAATTTGTAATAAATCAGGAGGGAAGGGTTGTTCCACCTCAAATAAATTCATTTACCACTTCAAAAAACCCCTTCAAACTCCATCTTTATGGATCAAACTTTCAAGAAGGATTAAAAATTTATTTTGAAATTGATGGAAACAAAAGTGAATGGGTTAACTTTACAAGAAAGTCGGACACTCACATCGTAATAAAGAAAGGCAAACAACTTAAAGATTTTCTCAAATCTGGAAATGAAGTTTATGCTATAGTTGAAAACCCCGATGGAGGAAGCGCAAGAATACAAATTTACTTAAGGTAAAGTTGAACATTAATTACTACAATTTTGTAGTAAAAAGAAAAGATACAATATTTTATCTTACTCCTCTGGTTTTTCCCTAAATCCGATATTGATTTGCAT
>DHFQ01000142.1 GCA_002402325.1 Candidatus Aminicenantes bacterium UBA4820 | reverse complement strand
GTATGAGTGCCCTGGCTAATTTATTCGAATCATGACGTGTTGGTTGTTCAATGGATAATAAGGGGGCTTCATAAATTTTTATTGAATCATAGGTGTTGATTTCTGCAACGTTAACCATTTCAATTCCTCTCTGATTCAGTTCATTCATCCTATCAGAGTCGGGTTTTTCATTATTAACTAAAATATAATTTAACCGTTCTGGTGGAATAAATTGAAATATTGCATTCAAATGATCAGCAAAGTTATAATGGTCAGTTTCACCCGGTTGGGTTGTCACATTACACACAAAAACAACCGGAGCGGGGGAATGGAGAACCGCTTCTCTCACTTCGCTTACCGCCAAATTACACAAGACACTTGTATAAAGACTGCCTGGCCCCAAAACAATAATGTCGGCCTCATCAATGGCTTTAATAACTTCTGGAGCAGATACTACTTGCTCTGGATCGAGGAAAATTCTCTTAATTCTTTTTCCACAAAGACCGACATTTGATTCGCCACTAATAATATCCCCATCATCGCACTCAGCTTTTAAAACAACGTTAAGGAGTGTAGTAGGAAGAACCCGACCTCTTACTGCCAGGACTTTGCTTGATTCTCCTATTGCTTTTTGAAAATCACCAGTTACTTGTGTAAGGGCGGTAATAAATAAATTACCAAAATTATGTCCGTGTAGGGTGCTATCACTTTCAAAACGATACTGAAAAAGATTGGCCATTAAAGGCTCAGCATCAGCAAGAGCAATGAGACAATTACGAATATCCCCCGGAGGAAGCACTCCCATTTCTTGACGAAGTAAACCAGAGCTCCCACCATCATCGAAAACCGTTACAATCGCCGTAGTATTAGAGGTATATTTTTTTATACCCTGCAAAAAAACGTGTAATCCATGCCCTCCTCCAATTGCCACTACGTTCGGTCCACGCTCAAGTTGTCTTTTTTGAAATATCTTTTTGGCTACATCATCTTCGGGAGCGGGCATTATTACGCTAAAAATGGAACGGTTCATGTGTTGAAGCCCATAAACAATGAAAAAGATTCCTACCGCTAACCAAATAATTCCAAAACTTACTGATAACCAGTAGTTTCTTACTAATTGATAAACAATAGAACTCCAGGTCCGATAGATGCTTCTAAAATAAGGGGTTGATACAATAAGACTTAATCCGATTGAGATAAATAAAACCCCAATTATTGCTACAAATAGCCATCTTTTAACCTTCATTCCCGGATAAAGCCACCGCAATCTCCTGCGAAAACGTGACTCGTCTTCCATTTTAACCTCCCAAATCACTTTTCTATTCTCTTTGCGCAGAAATGAAGAGAGAGTGCGCATTGATGAGGAAAAATTACTCAGAGTATTTGCTTATTGAATACAAGAAGGTCTTCATTTATCTTGATCATTATCCCTTAAAAATGATGGAGTTGACACGTTGCGTATACCTCGCAAAAAAAACAAAGAAAAGGCCTTTCCAGCTTCATTTGATATCGCCCAACTGATAATTAAAACAACAGTTAACTCATCCAATAAATCCCCTATCAGAAAAACGATAGGACTGGATTAGAACGGAAATAGTTTTTAGATTCATCCTTTGCTTGGATTTATTTGAAAATTTAAGAAGTTAAATTGTTGATTAAAACAAATTAATCTTTTTAAACTCTTTACTTCATCTTCAAATTCCAGGAATATCTATTTAATAACATAATTTGAGAATTTTCAACCACATTTCTTGATTACATAGACTCACTTGATGAATTTTTTGTGGGTAGGTTCATGTTTAGTGATAAATCACTCTATTTCATTTTCTTAGATTATTTTTTATTTTAAACTACTTCTTATTGAAATAAGTTGACTACGTTTATCGTAAATTTCCATAAATCTTTACAGTAAATAAAATCATTCTTTTTGGTTATGAGAATCTTTTAAATTGTTTTCTAAAAAAGTAACGATTTTTTTTATTCTCACCTTACTTTCTCCACTGAGCAAGAAAGAACTAATTAAAATTTTATAGGAATCGTTTTTCATCAACTCATCATTAGAAAGATTGGGATAAGAAGGGATCTCCATCCCCCCAATTTGTATCATGAAATTGGCATTGAGATAATTCCCATAAGTAATCAATAATTGAAAAAGAGCTCTGAAGTCTTTTTGATTTATTCTATCACAATGAATTTTTTTTAAAATATCACAAAATACTGCTTAAATCATCAGAAAATTCTCTGAATAGTATATAATAGATAGCATAAGGATTTAATTTCTAAAAAACAAAGTCCTAAAAGTAAAATAGATTTTAGTTGCAAAACTATCCTTGATATATATAATCAAGACTATAAAGGAATTAATAATTAGTTATTTTCTATGAGGAAGCCATGAACGAACAGAGAATCGGGGATAACCTTACCGATGTTAAAGTAAAAAATCGGGCATTAGTGTTAAGTCTGGTTAAAAAAAGAGGGCTTTTATCCCGTATCGAATTAGCCCGTATCACCGGTCTTACTCAACCGACCATTACCAATATCGTTAACGAATTAATCACCTCCAATCTTCTCCAAGAGGTAGGGACTTCCGATACCAAGGCTGGCCGGAAGCCAATTTTGCTCTCATTTAATAACAGAGCTTTTTATACCATTGCCATTAGTTTTAGCCGGCACGGCTTTTCCGTAGCCCTCACCGACTTAACTCCAAATATTTTATTTCGTCGTGATTCCAATTATGAACTTCAAGAAAATACTGAAATTGCTCTCCTAGAACTGCAAAAAGAATTCATCCATGTCCTTGAATATGCAACCCAATCGCTTCGATTGATTTTGGGTATTGGAGTGAGTGTGCCTGGTCCAGTTGAAGCCGAGACTTATACCATTCTTGCTCATCCAACTTTTTTAAACCATAAATCTCTCGACCTTCGTTCTCATCTCAAAGAATATGATTTACCTATCTTCATGGCCAACAACGCTGATGCTGCCTGCCTTCATGAAACATGGAATGGAGTGGCTAAAGAAATACCCAATATGGTTTATTTTATGGCCGGAGAAGGAGTTGGTGCCGGCATTTTAATCGATGGGAAACTCTATGAAGGTAAAAATAAAAAAGCCGGTGAAATTGGTCATACCAGTGTTAATATTTTTGGACCTCGGTGTGTTTGTGGAAATCAAGGTTGTTTAGAAATGTATTGTAATACGGAAAAAATTTTAGAAAAAGCTCGTGAAGTTGCTTGGTTTGGTGAAAGTCAGTTCCTCCACCAGCTTCTTACAGAAAAACGGGATGAGCTTAAATTTCACCATCTTATCGAGGGAGCCCAAAAAAACGATATAACCTGTCAGAATATCTTAAAACAGCTCGGTCAATACATCGGTGTTGGAATTGTCAATATTCTCAACGTTTTTGATCCCGAAGTAGTTGTCATTGGTGGGGAAGCTGCTTTAGCAAAGGAGTTTATAGAAGAACCAATAAGGCGAGGGATCGAAGAACGCTTATTGTATCGGGACTATGTTACGCCTCATATCCATTATTCCCAATGGGGTGAAGACATACGTTTATTGGGAGCTGCCTCGGTAGTCCTTGACCATTTTATGGCTGGTGAGTTGGGGAGATTTTAAAACCTTTGAAAACTTTTTGGAAAAACTGCTTTCTCATTCTACTATTATTAGGTATCGCTCTAACTGGAATAATAGTTTTTTCTCATTCTCACTCCAAGGCAATTAAATCCTATCGTTTAATTATTAAAAACTATAAAAACCAACAAGAAATGCTCGTGAATAATGCAACCAATAGTATTCTTATGATTGAAGGTCCTCTGGGAAATACCGAAGTCCACATCCAGCAGGGAAAGGTATGGGTATCTGGCTCTCCATGCCCGGATAAAGTATGTATTCATATGGGAAAAATACCGGATAATGGAGGGTTTATTGCTTGCCTTCCCAACCGGGTAATCATCCGAGCATTGTTACCAGGAGAATAAAAGATTGACATCACTTCTCGTCACACTGTTTTATAAGCTCACTTGGTGCTGGTTATTATACCTTTAAAAAGAGAGATTCACTGAATATAAAATGAGATAACTCCCTCTGAGGGTGAAATCTTATCAATCAATATAAAAAATAACCTTCCTCATTTATTTATTCTTTTTCTGGTGTAGTGCATATTTTATTCGTAAATAGATACACAAGAGATAAAACCCCTCTTTAAATCCCACACTTGTAAAATAAGGCAGTCATTTATATAATGTTTTCGGAAGTAATGAGGCTGAGTATATTTGGAGAGGTGGCTGAGTGGACGAAAGCGCTCGCCTGGAGAGCGAGTAGGCAGGTGTAGAACTTGTCTCGTGGGTTCAAATCCCACCCTCTCCGCCAGAGTTATGCCTCTAATCGTGCTAGATGGGGAGTTAGCGGTGCCCTGTACCTGCAATCCGCTACAGCAGGATCGAATTCCGAAACCAGGTGTTTTTCTTTTGGTGTCGGCCAAGAAAAGTGGCGTTGAAGATTGGGTCTTACGCGACAAATCCCCATAAACCCCGCCAGGTCCGGGAGGAAGCAACGGTACGTGGGGCTCTTTGGGTGCCGTGAGGGTGCCTGATTTGAGTTAACTGTCTTGGATACAGCCAGGTGGAAATATCGAATTTCGGTGCACGATTGGAGGCAATGAATTTCGTTGGATTCTGTTTTTTTAATCCACACCGTCTATCCGCGATATCCCTCTCAAGAGGGATCTGATGGTATCTTTTTATTGAAGGTGTAGAACCAATTGACCTACCGTTCCCTTTATCGTAAATGGCGTCCTCAGGTTTTCGAAGAGATTGTCGGGCAAGAGGTCGCTTCTCGATTGTTAACCAATGCCTTAAAAAGCGGCCAGATAAATCACGCGTACTTATTTTGTGGTCCCCGAGGTGTGGGAAAGACTACAACCGCTCGTATTCTGGCTCGTTCAGTCAATTGTACTCAGGGAATTACGGCACAACCATGCGGTATCTGTTCTTCCTGTCTTCATATAATTGAAGGAAATTCTCTCGATTGTGTTGAAATCGATGCAGCTTCTCACCGTGGGATTGATGATATTCGAGACTTAAGGGAAAAAGTAAAATACTCTCCAATCGAATCACGTTTTAAGGTTTATATTATTGATGAAGTGCACATGCTTACTACTGAAGCTTTTAATGCTCTGTTGAAAACCTTGGAAGAACCTCCCGATCATGCCATTTTTATATTAGCCACTACTGAATCTCATCGACTTCCTGATACCATTTTATCTCGGTGCCTTCGAATAAACTTTAATTCTATAGAAAATGAAGCTATAGTTCAACACCTTCGTAAAATTTCCATTCAAGAGGGTTTTTCAATTGAAGAGTCGGCTTTGTACCTTATAGCCCAGAAATCTGCTGGTTCTCTCCGTGATGCGGTAAGTTTCCTGGAACAACTTATGTCCTGGGAAGAAAAAAACATTACTTATGAACAAGCCACTTTAGTTCTTAGAGAAGTTGACCAATCCGACCTTGATGCTCTTTTTTTTCTTCTCGGCAAGGGAGATTGTGGTAAGGTGTTGCTAAAGGCAAATGAGTGGATTATGAGAGGCTTAGAACCCGAAGACATCGCTCATTCTCTCAGTCAATATTTTCGCTCTCTCCTTATTCTATCTCTCATAGAATCTGCTCCTCCCTCGGGTATCGCTCCCCAAAGAATTAAAATTTTGCAAGAAATGGTCAAGCTTTGTTCAGTAATTGCCTTAAGAAAAACTTTGCAACGCCTCCAGGGACTTGAATTAGAAATAAGGCGGTCTTCTCATCCACAAATATTGCTTGAATTAGCCCTATTAGATATAATAGATTTTCTAGCGAACCAACAACAACAGTCAATAGACTTAACCACTTCTCCAGAAAAAGCTCTTTCAAAGGAGATGCTCATTCCCGAAAAGAAAAGTCCAAGTCCTGACTCATCGGTACCGAATGCCCAATCAGTTAATACAGCTGATAACGAATGGCAAACTATTTTACAATGTCTAAAAAAAAGAAAGATATCTCTTTATGCTTTTTTGCAAGAAGCCGAGTTACGAGAGGCTACTAATTCAAAGTTAATTTTAGCGTTTGGACCAAACAGCCGTTTTCACAAAGAAAGTGTTGAAAGAAAGGAAAACTTTCAGATAATTATCGATGTTCTCCAGGAAATCAGGGGCAAGAAATGCCAGCTGGAGTGTGTTATTGATAATTCGAATAGCCCTGATGAATCAGAGCAAATACCAAGTGATGAACCTGTTCACGTAGTTCCGGATAATTATAATAATAATGATACAATTTTAACCAATAAATTTGAAAGCGATAATAGTCAATTAAAACCTTTTATGGCCGCGGTCGAGATTTTTGGCGGTTTTGTTGTTGAATATTCGGCCATTGATGATCATTTAAGAGCCGGATGGGAGGAGACTGACTTTGAAAAATCTGATGAAGGAAGCCCAGAAAATGCAGGCTAAAATGGCGAAAATGCAAGAGGAATTAAAAACCAAACAAATTGAAGCATCAAGCGGGGGTGGAATGGTTAAAGTAACTAGCAATGGTCAACAAGAAATTCTTGAAATAAAAATTGAACCATCGCTGTTGGAAGAAAATGACATTGAAATGCTTCAAGACTTAGTTTTAGCTGCTGTTAATGAAGCCCTAAATCGTTCTCGAGAAATGGCCCAAGAAGAAATGGCAAAAATAACCGGAGGACTTAACATTCCAGGATTAATGTAAACGTGTAGGGGTGTTGGCCATTTTTTGGAAAGCTGTTTGCCTTTCCCTTCACTCCCTCGCAACATCTCCCCCTCGATCTTTTTCTCTCACGAAGGAGGGATGTTGGGGTTGATTTTAGATTTTTAAACTGGAATCTTTATGTAATAAACTATTTGTGAGGTGGTAGGTCTTTGAGTGATTCTTATCCGGAGGCATTAAAAAATTTAATCGCCTCGTTTTCGCGTCTCCCTGGTGTTGGCCCCAAAACTGCTCAAAGATTATCTTTTTTTCTAATAAAATCATCACCGGATGAGATAGAGGGGTTAATCAATTCTCTTGCCGAGGTGAAGCAAAAAATTCATTTTTGTTCCCGTTGTGGTTTTTATGCAGAAAATGAGCTATGTTCTATTTGTCAGGATTCTACCCGGGAATCAACTATAATTTGCGTTGTTGAACGACCCCAGGATGTTCTTTCTATTGAAAAAACCGGTTACCGCGGTCTCTACCATGTTCTCCAGGGCGTACTGTCCCCTCTTTCAGGCGTCGGCCCAGAAGATTTGACCATCAACCAACTCATGAAACGGATTGAAACTGAAAAATTTAAAGAAGTAATTTTGGCTACCAATCCTTCTCTTGACGGTGAAGCAACTGCCTATTTTATTGCCCGCAAGCTTCGTTCTTTTTCGACTCGGGTCACCATAATTGCTCGTGGTTTACCCTTAGGTGGAGATATGGAGTTCGCTGATGAAATTACCCTTACTCAAGCCTTTGAAGGAAGAAGAGATGTTCATTTAGATGCTTGATTGTCAATATTTTGAAGAGAGCCCAATCATAATGTTACAATAATTCCTATGTGAAAAATGTTTTTTACCTATAAAACGAATTGGGAAATAATCCAACAAGAAAGGTGAGATAAGATATGACACGAGAATTGGTCATGATCGATGGGAATGAAGCAACCACTTATTCAGCTTACCATGTCAACGAAGTAATTGCCATTTATCCCATCACCCCATCTTCTACGATGGGAGAATTAGCCGATCAATGGGCGGCTGAAAAAAAGCCAAATATCTGGGGATCCATTCCTCAAGTAATTGAAATGCAGAGTGAAGGAGGAGCAGCTGGAGCACTCCATGGTTCGCTTCAAGCCGGTGCCTTAAGTACAACCTTTACTGCCTCTCAAGGCTTATTACTAATGATTCCCAACATGTACAAAATCGCTGGCGAGCTCACGCCTGCGCTAATCAACGTTGCTGCTCGTACCGTGGCTACTCATGCATTATCTATTTTTGGGGATCATGGTGATGTTATGGCTACTAGGGAAACTGGCTTTGCTTTATTATCTTCTAATTCTCCTCAAGAAGCAATGGATTTAGCTCTTATAGCCCAAGCGGCAACTTTAGAGTCACGAGTCCCTTTCCTTCATTTCTTTGATGGATTCCGAACCTCCTCAGAGGTTGCCAAGGTCGAGCTTTTATCTATTGAGGATATGAAAGCAATGATTGATGATCACTTGGTTGAAGACTTCCGGAACCGGAAGCTTTCTCCCGATCGCCCTTTCATTCGGGGCACTGCTCAAAATCCCGATGTTTTCTTTCAAGCAAGAGAGACGAATAACCCATACTATGAGAAATTTCCTGAAATCATCCTTGAAGCGATGGAGAAGTTTGAAAAGGTTGTGGGAAGAAAATATAGACCGTTTGAATATTATGGTCCTTCTGATGCTGAAAGAATTATCATTTTAATGGGCTCTGCCTGTGAAACAACATCTGAAACGGTTGACTTTTTAAGTGAAAAGGGCGAAAAGGTTGGACTTTTGAAAGTCAGGCTCTATAGACCATTCTCTACAAAAATGTTCATTGATGCCATACCAAAAAGTGTAAAATCTATTGCTGTTCTTGACAGAACAAAAGAGCCCGGTGCCGCGGGTGAACCTTTGTACAAGGATGTTCTTGGCGCTTTGAGTGAAGCGATGGTGGACAAAAAATTGCCCTTCGCCTTTCCGAAAGTAATTGGTGGAAGATATGGACTTTCATCAAAAGAATTTACACCTTCTATGGTGAAGGCTGTTTTTGATGAACTGAAGAAAAGTGAACCCAAAAATCACTTCACAGTTGGAATAAACGATGATGTTTCCAATTCAAGCCTTGCTTATGATCCTTCGTTTGTCATTGAAAAGGATGATGTTGTAAGATGCGTCTTTTTTGGGCTTGGTTCAGATGGCACCGTTGGCGCAAACAAGAATTCAATTAAAATCATAGGCGAGGAAACTGATAACTACGCACAGGGATATTTTGTCTATGATTCAAAAAAGGCTGGTGCTGTTACCGTCTCACACTTAAGATTTGGCCCAAGGCCTATCAAATCTATTTACCTCATTGATTCTGCAAACTTTGTTGCCTGCCACCAATCTGTTTTCCTTGAAAAATACGATATGCTTAAACTTGCAAAAGATGGTGCAGTTTTCCTTTTAAATAGCCCTTACGGTAAAGATGAAGTGTGGGACAAACTTCCCAGGAAAGTTCAGCAACAAATCATTGATAAGAAAATAGAGTTCTATGTTATTGATGGCTACAAAGTTGCGAAGGATGCAGGAATGGGGGGAAGGGTTAATACGATTATGCAAACCTGCTTTTTTGCAATTTCTGGCGTCCTTCCAAAAGATGAGGCAATCAAGGCGATAAAAAAGTCAATTGAAAAAACTTATGGGAGAAAGGGAGAGGATGTTGTAAAGAAAAATTTTGAAGCTGTTGATATGACGCTTGCGAATTTACACAAAGTTGATTATCCAAAAAAGGTTACAAGCACGATTGAAATTCCACCTACTGTCTCGCCCAATGCACCCGATTATGTAAAAAACACCCTTGCAAAAATCATCGCAGGAGACGGAGAGTCTCTACCGGTATCCGCTTTTGCTCCAGATGGAACTTTCCCAACCGATACAGCAAAATGGGAGAAGAGAAACATTGCCCTTGAAATTCCTGTCTGGGTTCCCGAACTTTGCATCCAGTGCGGGAAATGCGCTCTTGCCTGTCCGCACGCTGCAATAAGGATAAAAGCCTATGACCCAAAATATCTTGAAAAGGCACCTGAAACCTTCAAATCAATGGATTACAAAGGCGTTGAATTCAAAGGGATGAAATATACGATTCAGGTTGCTCCAGAAGATTGCACCGGTTGCGGAGCGTGTGTATTTGTCTGTCCTTCAAAAGATAAAACAAATCCATCAAGAAAATCTCTCAACATGGCTGACCAGATTCCCTTGAGGGTAAAGGAAAGAGAAAACTTTGAATTCTTCCTTGAATTACCCGAAGTTGATATTTCAAAGGTTAAGATTGATACAGTTAAAGGTTCTCAATTCTTGCTTCCACTTTTTGAGTTTTCAGGAGCGTGTGCAGGATGTGGTGAAACTCCCTACCTTAAACTTTTGAGTCAACTTTTCGGTGACAGGGCAATAATTGCAAACGCAACAGGGTGCTCATCAATTTATGGAGGAAACCTTCCAACTACGCCGTGGGCAAAGAATAAAGAGGGAAGAGGTCCTTCATGGAGCAATTCACTTTTTGAGGACAATGCGGAGTTTGGGCTTGGCTTTAGACTCACAATTGACAAACACCGGGAATTTTCAATTGAACTTATGAAAAAACTTTCATCTGAAATAGGCGAATCTCTCATTGATGAGATAGTTAAAAATGAGCAAAAAAATGATGTTGAGATAGCAAAACAAAGAGAACTCGTTAAAGAACTCAAAAAGAAACTTGAGTCAATAGGAAATGAAGATTCTAAGAACCTTTTATCAATATGCGATAACCTGATTAAAAGAAGTGTCTGGATTGTTGGTGGAGATGGTTGGGCTTACGATATTGGCTATGGAGGATTGGACCATGTTCTTGCCTCTCAAAGAAATGTCAATGTTCTTGTCCTTGATACAGGAGTCTATTCAAACACGGGAGGACAATGTTCAAAGGCAACGCCACTTGGCGGAGTTGCGAGATTTGCAATGTCGGGGAAACCAACACCAAGAAAAGATCTTGGCTTAATGGCAATTGCCTACAGCAATGTTTATGTCGCACAGGTTGCTATGGGTGCAAATGATAATCAGACCGTTAAGGCTTTTGTTGAGGCTGAAAATTATAATGGTCCTTCAATGATCATCTCCTATTGCCATTGCATCGCACACGGTATTGATATGATGGAGGGAATGGAACATCAAAAACTTGCGGTTGACTGCGGATTCTGGCCTCTTTACAGATATAATCCTGACCTGATAAAAGAAGGGAAAAATCCTCTTAAACTTGATTCCAAACCACCTAAAATTTCATATAGAGATTTTGCGATGAAGGAGACGAGATTCAGAATGCTTGAGAAGACCAAGCCTGAACTTGTTGAGAAATATATGAAACTTGGCGATGAATACATCAAAAGAGCGTGGCAAACTTACGAACAACTTGCCTCCATTGCTGAGAATACAACGAAATAATCAGCGGAAAGGGGAAACTATCCGAGGCTAATTAAGAAATAGCCTTAACTTTATTAAGAAATTACCAGATTTTTCGTGGGGATAAAATTTTCACTTTGTGGTATCCTTTAGGTGGAGGATTTTTATGAGGAAGTCCGTTTCAATAAACCCCGATGGTTCAATAACGATACCAAAGGAAATTGTTGAAGAGGTCTTTGGAAAATCCAGAGAGGCTGTAATACATATAAGAAGCCACGCTATAACCCTTTCTCCAATTTATATTGACTTAAACTCGGGGGAAATTCCTAATATTCTTCAAAAATATTTTGAAGATGAGAAACTTAGTAACATTTTAAAAAACCACTTTCACAAAACATCTATGGAGGGCGTTCAATTTGAGGGAGACCTTTCGGTTTTATCACTTTCAGATGTTTTGCTTTTCCTTTCTGCAAGTAAGAAGACGGGCTCGCTTTTGATTGAAGTTGAAAGTCTGTGGGGAATCTTTTTTGAAGATGGACACATAGTCTTTATTACTTCAGAAGATTATCGCTTCTCGCTTGCTGGAAGGCTTTTAAGAAGGCAGTTTGTTACAGAGCAAGACCTTGTTGAAGGTTTAAGAAAAAATGAAAATAAAAAGGGAATTGATATTCTTTTTGAAATCTCAGGATTGACAAAGGAAGAATTTAACCATGAGAGAATTTTGGCGATTGAAGATTCTCTTTATCACCTATTTGAAACAAGAGAGGGTAGATTTTCTTTTCAGAATGGGACACTTGATAAAGAAATATCCATACCTCTTCCTTTAAGCACAACTAACTATGTGATGGAGGCTATGAGGAGGCTTGATGAATTCTCGAGGATTCAATCGCAACTTCCTCAGATGGATGCAATTCTTGAGATTTCAGAGGATGTTACTGCATCCGCAAAACTTTCATTGGAAGAGGAGACCATCCTTGCCTCTGTAAATGGAAAGAGGACTGCACGAGAAGTAATCGAAAATTCAAGGCTTTCAGAAATAGAAGCAAAAAAAGCGGTAGTCTCTCTTTTACTTGCTGGAATGATAAAAGTTCAAAAAGAGAAGGAGGAGGCGAAAAAGGTTATAGGGCTTGAAAAGGATGAGATTGAGAAATACAACGCGATAATTTCATCGTATAATTCTGTCTTTTGCAATATCTATCAAGCCTTATCAGTTGAGAGTGGGTCAAAGACAAAAGTAATTCTCTCGCCATTTTTTAAGGGGCTTGAAAAGGGAAGTTCTATTCTTTATGGGTTATCCCTTGAAGAGGATGGTAGTGTTGATCCAAACAAGATTTTGCAAAATCTTATAAATTTTGAAAAGGAAAAAAGGCAGGAGATTTTAATAAGAGATTTGAATGAACTATTGTACTTCCAGTTATTTGCAGTTAAAAATTCTTTAGGGCCGGAACTTGAGGAGGGTATAGTTCAAATGGCAAAAACTCTTCTTTCTGGAAACGAGGGTAATAAATGAAAAAAAATGTCGCAATAGTTTTTGGTGGGAAAAGTGGAGAACACGAGGTTTCAATCCAATCAGCCCTTAACATCTATAGATATCTTGATAAAGAAAAATTTGATGGATTTTTGGTTGGAGTTGATAAAGAGGGGAATTTCAGGTTTCTAAAGGGCGAAGAGTTTATTGAGAACAAAGATGACCCAAAGAAAATCGCAATTTCATTGGAATCGGATATTGTAGAACCCATCAAAGGAGAAGACGGGAGTCTTTTATTTTTCAATGAAAATAATGGTTCTTTTTCATTTCAGGTTGATTTTGTCTTTCCTATAATACACGGAACCCTTGGAGAAGACGGTTGTATTCAGGGATTTTTGAAGTGGCTTGAAATACCCTTTGCGGGGGCATCAGTCTTAGGTTCTGCAATAGGGATGGATAAGGATGTAACAAAAAGACTTTTAAAAGAGGCGGGAATACCCGTTTGCAAATTTTACACTTTCAGAAACGATGAATACAATGAAAAGAAACTTGTTGAAAAAGCGAAAGAACTTGGCTTTCCTGTTTTCGTAAAGCCCTCTAATACAGGTTCTTCACTTGGAATTAGCAAAGTAAAAAATTCAGATGAAGTCATTGATGCTGTAAAAAAGGCATTTCAGTTTGACAGGAAGATACTAATTGAAGAGGGGATAATTGGAAGAGAACTTGAATGTTCAGTTTTAGGAAATTCAGATGTCAAGGTCTCCTGTTTTGGTGAGATTATTCCAAATTATGAATTTTACTCTTATGAGGCAAAATACATTGATAATGATGGGGCAAAACTTATTGCACCCGCTTCCCTTGACGAAAAAATTGAGGCAAGGATGAGGGAGATAGCAAAAAAGGCTTTTAAAGTCCTTGAATGTGAAGGAATGGCGAGGGTCGATTTTTTCTTGAGCAACAAAGGAAAAATCTACTTAAACGAGATAAACACTCTTCCAGGCTTTACAAAAATTTCGATGTATCCAAGATTGTGGGAACTGTCAGGTATTTCATACACTAATTTAATTACAAAGTTGATTGAACTTGGATTTGAAAGATTTGAATTTGAAAGAACTTTAAAAACGAAAAAAGAATTTTAAAGGAGGAAAGAATGGCAAAGGAATTGGCGCCGATTGAAATTGTCTCTGAAAAACTAAAACAGGGAATTGATCTACTTAAGAAAAATGATGTGGATATGTGGATTACATTTGTTCAGGAAACTTCTGCAACAAGGGAGAGAGTTTTTGATTACATTTCTGTTTCCGATTTAACATGGGAAAGTGCGATCATCCTTACAAAAAGCGGAGATAAACTTGTCATACTTGGCAGATTTGATGAAGCAACTTTCAAGGACTCGAAACTTTACACAGAAATCTATTCGTTCGTTCAGGATTTTAAAGAACCCTTTGTGGAAGTGTTGAGGAAATATCTTCCAAAAAAGATTGCCCTCAACTACTCTTTAAATGATGCATCGGCAGATGGGATAACTTATGGAAAATTTTTATATCTATCGGGTTTGATAAAAGAAACTTTAAAAGATTGCGAGATTGTTTCAGCAGAGAAGATAATTGATGCAATCATTTCTCAAAAAACCCCGAAGGAACTTGATTGCATAAAAGAAGCGGTAAGAATTGCAGAGGAGATTTTTGATGAAGTGAAACCCTTTATCAAAGCGGGCAGAACGGTTAAAGAGATTTACAACTTTCTTCAGATGAAAATGGAGGAAAAGAAGATTACCCCAAGTTTTGATACACTCGTCTTTTCAGGTGATAGAGGCTCATCAATCGGGCATGGCAAAGTTACTGAAGAAATGGTTATGGAGGGAGACCTTTTGCACATTGATATGGGAGTCTACTACAAAGGCTACGCCTCAGATTTGCAAAGAACTTTCTATATTGCAAAGAAAAACGAAAAGGAAGTTCCGGATGAGGTTTTGAAAGGATTTAACACAATCAAAGAGGCAATAATTGAAAGCGGGAAGGAACTCAAACCAGATAAGAAGGGTGCAGAGATTGACAAAATCGCAAGGGATTATGTTATAAAAAAGGGTTTTGATGAATTTCCCCATGCCCTCGGACATCAAATTGGAAGGTATGTTCATGATGGTGGGGCACTTCTTGGACCACCCTGGCCAAGATACAAAAACACGCCATTTTATGAACTAAAAGAAAATCAAGTTTTTACTCTTGAACCCTCTTTAATGGTCAAGAATTTTGGTGCCGTTGGAATTGAAGAGGATGTTATAATCACAAAGGATGGTGCAAAGTATCTTTCACATCTTCAAGAAGAGATAATTGTAATCAAGCCGTAATGGGGTAATCTTTTGAAGACACTCCTTGTTCACGATTGGCTTGTTGATTCAGGGGGGGCTGAAAAGGTTCTTGAATCTTTGATTGAAGTTTTAGAACCTTCCAGAATATTCACCCTTTTTTACGACCCTGAAAATTTCAAAAATTCAATCATCTTTAAACAAACTATTGAGACAACATTTTTAAATAAAAATTTTTTCAAGAAAAGGTATAGAAATTTTCTTCCATTTTTCCCTTATGCGATTGAAAACTTAGATACTGAAGGTTTTGACCTTGTTTTCTCTTCATCACATTGCGTTGCAAAAGGAATTATCCCAAAAGTCGAGCAGTTGAATATTTGTTACTGTCATACACCTGTAAGATACGTATGGGATCAGAGTTTTGAGTACTTGAAACTTTCAAAACTTGACAAAGGGATAAAAGGCTTTTTAAGTAAGATGGTCTTTAACTACTTAAGAATATGGGATGAATCTTCTTCAAAAAGGGTTGACCACTTCATCTCCAATTCTGATTTTGTTGGTAAAAGGATAGAAAAATATTATAAAAGAGAGTCAAAAACTATTTATCCTCCCTGCGATGTTGAGCCACTTGAAAATATGCCTCAAAAAACAGAGGAGTTTGTATTTGCCTCCCGACTTGTTCCCTACAAAAGACCAGATATTGTAATTGAAGTTTTCAATGATTTGAAGATTCCTTTAAAAGTTATAGGTGATGGTCCGTTGTATAAAGATTTAAAAAAATTTAAAAAGGACAACATCAAATTTTTGGGTTATCTCAAAAAGGAGGATTTGAGAAGAGAAATTGCATCCTCTCTTGCCCTTATTTTCCCGCCAATTGAAGACTTTGGAATTCTTCCAGTTGAATCGCAATCACTACTTACCCCTGTAATTGCTTTAAAAAGGGGAGGGTCTCTTGAAACTGTGATTGAGCCTGAAGGTGAAAACTACGATAGGGCGACTGGAATCTTTTTTGAAAATCAGGATAAAGAATCAATCAAAATCGCCGTTGAGAAGTTTTTAAAGAACAGAGATAAATTCAGGAGTGAATCCCTTTTAAGCAATGCAAGAAGATTTTCAAAGGAGAGGTTTAAAAAAGAGATAAAAGAATTCGTTGAAGAAAAAGTGGGCAAATGTTGAGAGTCCTTTTCATTGACCAGAATTCTTCACTTGGCGGTGGACAGAGGGTTTTATGCGACCTTATTTCTTTTTCAAAAACAAATTTAAAGATAAAGCCTTTTCTTATTGTTCCCTCTTTGGGATATGTCACAAAATTTGCAGAATCAGAGGGAGTTGAGTTCTCACTTATTCCTCTTAATGAGATGAATGCAGGAAAGAAAAGTTTTTTAGAGAAGGCAAATTATCTTCTTGATTCTTTAAAATGTGCAGAAATAATTGATGAGTTTATTGATTTATGGAGGATAGACCTCATTTTTGCAAATGGGCCAAGAATCTATCTCCCCTCAGTAATTGGTGCAAAGAAATTTTCTTTAAAAGTTCATCTTCAGTTACACCTTCTTTTTGAAAGAGGAATAGAAAAGTGTTTGATTGAAACTCTTTTAAAAACCGAAACAGTAAAGAGCGGGGTTTGTTGTTCTAAAAAGGTTTTTGAACCTTTTAAGAATGTGTATCCACAAAAAATGAAGGTTGTTCCTTACTGGGTGAGCCCGAAATTTCTTTTGATGGAATCAAGAAGAGAGCCCTTAAGACAAAAGTTTAAACTTGATAAAGAAAATGTAGCAATCGGATGCATAGGTCGAATCTCAAAAACTAAAGGACAAAAATTCCTTTTAAATGCAGTTTTTCCACTTTTAAAAGAGAATAAAAATTTAGTTATGATCTTTGCCGGGAGTTCTGATTTTGAAAATGCTCAGGAAGAAATTGAACTAAAAAAAATTGTAGAGGAAAGTGAATACAAGGAAAGAATAAGATTCTGCGGTCAAATAGATGGGGAGGAGTTTTATGATGCAATAGATATTCTTGTAGTGCCCTCTTTGTGGGAGGAACCTTTTGGACTCGTTGCAGTTGAAGGAATGGCAAGGAAACTTCCCGTTGTTGTTACGAGAAGCGGTGCTTTGCAGGAAACCGTTATCAATGGAGAAACAGGCTTTGTTGTAAATAAAAGTGAAGAGGAGATAAGAGAAAAAATAATGGAGTTGATAGAATCTAAAGATAAGAGAGTTGAGTTTGGGATGAATGGTTATAAAAGGGTTTTGAGTGATTTTCATCCTCAAAATCAGATGAGAAAAGTTATGGAGATAGCAGTTCAAAATGGTTGAGACCTTTTTTTTCTACCTTTTCGGGGCGGGGGCGCCATTATCCATTTTTGTTATAAACCTTTCGATTTCAGTTCTTTTTCTTTTTTCAATTTACAAAGTTTTAAGCGGGAAGGTGAAGATTGATAAAGTCTTACTTTCCTTTTTGGTTTTTATTTTGTTCCAAATTTTAAGTGCAATTTTGAGCGAAGATGCAAAGTTATCATTCAAAGGGATAAGAGACTACTGGGCTCTTTTTGGCGGATTTGTGGCTGCCTATTTCCTCTCAAAAGAGTGCATCAAAAGAATTGATGTATTTGATATGTTCCTTTCAATTTCAACGACGATAGCAACTTTAATGGCAATAGTTGAAACACTATTTGGAACGGACTTTCAAAAGGATAGACTATTTTTAAATGCCCCTATCGGAACTATGCAGGCAAAAGGTTTTTTCACACACCACCTCACTTTCGCGGGATTTGTTGGATTACTCTTTTTCTATTTCTTTTGTATAATTTTAAAAGAAAATGGAAAATGGTTTCATTATCTTGGAGCGGTTTCTTCGGTAATCTCCTTGCTTTTAACTCAAAGTAGGGGATACATTTTGATAGCTATTTTTCTTTTGCCGTTTGTGCTCTACAAAAGATCAAAGAAGGTAGTAACAATAACAACAGTTGCCTTTCTTTTGGTTCTCGTTTTATCTTTTGTTTTTCTTCCTCAAAGAATTAAAGAGAGGGCAATAAATTTATTCTCTTTTCAAAATGGTTCATTCAGCGAAAGGGTCTACCTTCTAAAAAGCGGGTATAAAATGTTTTTAGAGCATCCCATTTTGGGTTATGGTCAAAATACTTATACAAAGTATACTGAAAGTTTCAGAAAACCTTATGAAGAAAAAATTGTATATTACGATGGTGCTGGTTTCAGAACTTTATGCCATACACACAATGTTTATCTAATGATTTTGATTGAATCGGGAATTTTAGGCTTGATATCTTACCTTATTTTTCTTGGCTTTCTTTTTAAATCTTTAACAGAAATGAAGGATGACCATTTCTTGAGTTTTTTATTTATGTTTATATTTTTCCTGCTTGGTGGCTTATTTGAATACAATTTAGGCGACGCTGAGGTTACATCACTTTTTTCATTTATGATGGGATTGGGTCTGGCAATTAAGAGAAATGATAGATAAAAGTGAAGCGTACATTTTAAAAAAATATGATTTAACAGAATCTTCCTATCTGGTTCATTTTTTTACAAGAGAATTAGGAGCGTTAAAACTTGTTGCTAAAGGAGCAAAAAGAAGCAAATCAAATTTTAGAGGAAATCTTGAAATATTAAACCTTCTTGAGATTGAATTTTCAAAAAAGGAGCAAAATGACCTTGGGGTTTTGAGAAGAGCAGAACTTATTGAATCTTCTTATGATTTGTTCTCTAACTATCAAACTGCAAAATATCTTTTTACAATTTCTGAAATTCTTTCAAAAGGTGCAAAAGAGAATTTAAAAGAGGAGGCACTTTTCAGACTCATCGGTGCAGTCATCGAAAGTTACAAAGATGGGATTGATGGGGAGTGGCTATTTAACTACTTTCTTTTATGGTTTTTGAAGCTAAATGGAGTATTTCCCTCACCTTTTGTATGCGGGAAATGTAGAAGAAAATCGAAGATTGTCGTTTTTGATATTGACGAAGGGGGATTCTTGTGTGCAAAGTGCAAAACCGAAGATGCTATAAATGTTGATGATAAAATGATAGAAGTGATAAAGGAGATTCTTGAATACCATCCAGGAGAATTTAAGGATAAAAATAAAAGAGAATTTCCAAAAGGGCTAAAAAGTATGTTATATTTTAATACTTGCCACTTTTTAGGCAGTGATGTTTTTACAATTTTAAAAGGATAAAAGATGGTTACGATTCAAAAACTTATTTTGCTTATGAAAAGTTTCTGGGCTAATAAAGGATGTTTAATTGCAGAACCTTATGACTTAGAAAAGGGTGCGGGAACTATGAACCCGGAGACATTTTTTAGAGTTCTTAGTAAAGAGCCTTATGGAAGTTGTTATGTTGAACCTTGCAGAAGGCCAAGAGATGGAAGATATGGAGAAAATCCACATAGAGTAGAGAAGCACCTTCAATTTCAAGTAATCATCAAGCCAAGCCCTGAGGATATTCAGGAAAAATACCTAAAGAGTCTTGAATATTTTGGAATAGATTTGAAAAAGCATGACATAAAATTTGAAGAAGACAACTGGGAAGCACCCACACTTGGAGCGTGGGGAGTAGGATGGCAGGTTATGCTTGATGGGACTGAAATAACTCAATTTACATACTTCCAGCAATCGGGTGGCTTTGAATTAAAGCCTATTACAGTTGAAATTACTTATGGAATAGAAAGGTTATGTATGTTTTTAAACGATATAGGCAACATTTATGACCTTTACTGGAATGAAAAATTCACATACAGAGAGATGAGACAGGAGGCGGAGAGGCAGTTTTCAATTTTTAATTTTTCTCAGGCAAATACAGATATTTTAGGAAGGTGGTTTACCGAGTGTGAGACTGAATGCGCAAGGCTTCTTTCTTTAAACCTCTATCTTCCTGCTTATGATTTTTGCCTTAAGGCAAGTCATCTCTTTAACATTCTTGACGCAAGGGGGGCGATATCTGTTGCTGCAAGGCAAGATTTGATTAAAAGGGTGAGAAGACTTGCAATATCCTGTGCAAAGGAATATTTAACTTCAAAGGGATATCTGGAGAATAAAAATGGCTAATTTCCTTTTTGAAATTGGAACTGAAGAGATTCCCCCAAATATAATTCCATTGATTCTTGATGAACTCAAGGAGAAAGTTGAAGAAAAATTAAGAGCAAAACTAATCTCCTTTTTGTCCATAAAAATTTTTGGAACACCAAGAAGATTGGGGCTATTCATAAAAGATATTGCTTTAAAACAGGAAGATAGGAAAGAGACGATTTATGGGCCTCCCCTAAAAATTGCAAAAAAAGAGGATGGAACTTTTTCAGATGCGGGAGTAGGTTTTGCAAAAAAGGCGGGTTTGAACCTTGATGAAATAAGGATTTTCAAGGGTCCAAAAGGAGAAGTCATCGGTGGAGTAAAAGAGGTTAAAGGAAGAGAAACATCTGAAATTTTGAAAGAGGAAATTCCTCAGATAGTTGATTCTTTGTATCTTCCAAAGTCAATGAGATGGGGGGATGGGGATTACCTTTTTGTGAGACCTGTAAGATGGGTCGTTGCACTTTTAGAGGATAAAGTCGTTGAAATGGCTATAAAGGGTGTGAATTCTTCTAACAAATCAAGAGGAAAGAGGTTTTTTGGAAGTGAGGAAATTCTCATCAAAAAAGTGGATGATTATTTTGCGACTCTTGAAAAGGAGTTTGTAATTTCAGACATAGATAAAAGAAAAGATAAGATTAAAAAGGAACTTGATTTTTATTGTGAAAAGGTTGGCGGTTTTTATGACGACGGCAGTGAAGAGACTCACGATCTTTTCCAAACCGTCCTTTTTCTCTCTGAATATCCAACAGTTATTCCCGGAGAAATTTCAGAAGAGTTTGTCTCTCTTCCTGCCCCTGTTCTTTCAACCTGTTTGAGGGAACACCAGAAATTCTTTTCTCTTTACAAAAAAGATGAGAGTGGAAATGTAAAGCCTCTCCCCTACTTTCTTGCTATCCTTGATGGGCCTGAGTCTTTGAGAGAGACAGCATTAAAGGGGTTGCAGAATGTTACGGTTGCAAGACTTTCGGATGCGAGGTTTTTCTTTGAACATGATAAAAAGGTAAAACTGGAACAGAGGCTTGAAGAGTTAAAGGGAATCGTCTTTCATCCAAAAATTGGTACCTATTACGAGAAATCAAGAAGGATGGAGAGATATGCGAGAGAACTTGCACCCTATTTCAATGTTGATAGAGACCTTTCAGCAAGGTGTGCACTTCTTGCAAAAAGCGACCTTGCTTCTTTACTCATTCAGGAAAAAGAATTCACCTCTCTGCAAGGAATTGCGGGAGGGCTATACGCTGAAGCGCAAGGTGAAGATTATAGGGTGGCAAAAGGAATAAAAGAACACTACAACCCTCCAATTGAAAAGGATGCTCCAACAAATCCTTTAAGTTTGATAGCCGCCCTTGCCGACAAATTGGATACTTTGATTGAATTTTTTAAGATAAAGGAGATTCCATCTGGTTCAAAAGATCCTTTTGGCTTGAGGAGAGCAGGGAAAATAGTCGTCGACATTTTATCAAATCCTGAATATTACAAAGATGGGGATAGACCTCAAGTAAACTTAAAAGAGATTTTAACAAAATGGTATGGAAAGGAGTGCCCTGAACTCATAGATTTTCTCAAAGAAAGGTTGAGGTTTATATTTGAAAGCGAAAAGGATGAGGAGGGGAATAAAAAATTCAATTACGATGAGATAAACGCTCTTCTATCGACTCCTTTTTCAGACCTTCTTGATATCAGGAAGAGGCTCACCGCACTTAATCTTGTAAGAAAAAGTTACAGCGATGATTTTGATGCAATCTCAATAGCATTTAAAAGGACAAAAAATATCTTAAAAGGGATACCCCAATGCAGGCTTGACCCGGCACTTTTTATGCCCGAAGGGACAAAAGAGGGTGATTCTGAAAGGGCTTTACATAGGGCTTACATCCAGATAAAAGATTCCTTTGAAGAGGCGGTCAAAAATAGAAACTACATAGATGCTTTGACAACTCTCGCCACATTAAGACCCTTTATTGATAGGTTCTTTGATGATGTTCTTGTTATGTGCGATCCTGAAGGTAAAGATCCAAAGAAGAGTGCAATCCAGCAAAATAGGCTTGCCCTCCTTCAAAGAATTACAAAACTATTTTTAGCCATTGCAGATTTTTCAGAAATTGTTCCAAAAGGTGAAAATTAGACAACGTTAAATGAAATTGTCTGAGAAAAATACGCTCTTTTTAGGTGCGGTAGAATTGTTTTGGGGAATGGGAATGAGTTTTATCTCTCCAACCGCCATCCTCCCCGTGATTTTGCTTGGACTTGGTTCCAATCACCTTGAAATTGCACTTCTTCCAATCCTCTCCTCAATAGGGAGTGGTCTTCCTCAGCTTCTATCACCAAAATATTTTGGAAAATATCTAAAAATGAGAAAACTTCTTGTCATTCTCCATCTTCTTACCACTCTCCCAATTTTACTCATTGCAATTTCAATCTATCTTTTCAGTCCATATAGATTTGTAATCATAATCGGATATGCACTTTACTCCCTTTTTGTTGGAATTGTCTTTCCTTTGTGGATAAATTATCTTGCGAAGGTTTCCTCAAAGGAAAAAAGGGGAAACTCGCTTGGCATAATTTTCTTTTTACAAACCGTAGCAGGAGCATCGGGTGTTTTTATTGCAAGCAGGATTTACCAGAGTTTCCAGAACATAGAACTCATTTTTTTTATTTCCTTTATTTTTATGTTTTGCGGGTCATTTTTCTTCCTTGCGACAAAAGAGGAGGGTTTTGAATCGGGGACATCATACCGGTATTTTCCATTAAAAACTTTAGTGAGAAAGTATAGATGGCTTTTAAGATATTTTTTATCTCGAATGCTTTCAAGGGGAGCATACCTCGTAATAAGTTCCTTTTACATTGTCAATCTTATCGAAAATAATTATTCCTCGAATGAGAGTGCAATGTTGCTTGGAAGTTCAGCCCTTATTTTTCAGGCACTTTTTTCCCTTTTCTATGGTAGATGGTCTGATAGAAAAAGGGATAAAACCGCAATAATTCTTACCCTTTCACTTTTTTCTTTGTGCACCTTGCTAATGGCATTCTTTAAATCTTTTCTCGTCTACTTAATTGTCTCATTTTCTCTTGGAAGTTATGTTGCTTCTGAATTTGTAAGTTTCAACAACCAGATGTTTTCACTCGTTGAACCAGAGGAAAGGCACTCAGTAATAGCATTTTACGGGTTTTTTAACACAATACCTCAAGTGATTTTGCCACTTCTGGGAGGTATTTTAATGGATTTTTTTGGTATGACCATAACAGCACTTTACTCTTTTTTGCTTTTGATTTTAGCCCTTTTATTTTTCATTACACTTCCCAAAGAGTAGACGATGATACAACGAATTCTTTAATAGTTCGGATAATATACTCTGCTCATACAGGTTTATGATCCAATTTTTCCCGACTTTGACGGTTTATAATGGTAAGTTGTTGATTATTATGATGATACAATTTTTGGTAGGCACTACACCCCTTTTTTGTTTATTTTTTTAGGATGTTTTGAGTGAAGGTTTTTGAGTTTATCTTGAATGGAACATTTGACATTTTTAATCCCATTGCATCATATATCGTTTTTGCATCTTTCCTGATTGAAGATGGTGTACCGTAAAGATTACCACTATCTTTGTCCTTAAGTATGCTTACTTGAACTGATGTGAGTGCCGCTTTATCCCGGAATCCGACATTGATTTATATCTTTATTTGACGCAGATAAATGGCAAGTATTTATCAGACGCTAAAAAGTTTTTGTAAATGCAAGCATTTAAAAGCCTTATTTATTGCCTTTATAAAAAATCTAAGATTTTTGAAATGGTTTGCGGCTACTTTCGTTAACTCGAACTACATTTTCAATATCTTTTGTGAAAAACTTTTTATGAAAATTTACTATTTTCTTCTTTTAGTTTTTTCAATTATGATTTGCTTTACTTGAGAGACTAAAACCACAGCATAACATTCCAGAGCATCGCCCTTTCCAATGGCACCAACACCCTCTTTTGTCTTTGCTTTAAAGGAAACACATTTCTCGTCAATTCCCAACAGTAAAGAAAGGTTTTTTCTTATTTGCTCTTTGTAATTAAAGAGTTTCGGTTTTTCAAGGATGAGTGTAATATCAACATTCTCAATTTTATAATTCTCTTCCTTTAAAAATTTTAAAGAATATTTCAAAAAAATTTCACTTCTTTTATCCTTCCATTTTGGGTCTGAATCTTTAAAATGGTCTCCAATATCTCCTTTTGAAATACTTCCCAATATTGCATCCGTTAAAGAATGCAAAACAACATCACCATCAGAATGCCCTAAAGAGCCCTTTTCAAAAGGTATTTCAACTCCACCAAGATAAAGTTTTCTTCCCTTTTTAAGTCTGTGAAAGTCGGTCCCAAATCCTATGCGCACGGCATTCCCGAAAGTATAGCCTCGACAACTTCTATATCTTTTGGATAGGTAACCTTTATATTTGCCTGAGATGCAGGAACAACGACAACCTTACCGCCATATTTGACAACATAGGAAGCATCATCGCTTCCTTCAAAATTGTCTTCTATCCCCCTCTTTAGTGAATTGTAAATTGTATTGAAATGAAACGCTTGAGGGGTAAAAGCCCTCACAACGCCCTCTCTTTTTATAGTTTCTGTAGCACCATTTTCGCCAATTTTCCAGACCGTATCAGAAATATCTGCCCCAAGAAATGCTCCATCACAATCCTCAAGTGCTGAAAGCAACTGCTCTATCTCTTCACTACCTATGCAGGGTCTAACGGCATCGTGAATCATAACAACATCAGGGTTTGACAGTTTTAAAACTTCAAGCGCATTCAAACAGGAATGACTCCTCGTCTCTCCACCTTCAACAATTTTTCTTCTTAAATCATCGCCGTAAGGTTCAAGAGATTTTTCAAGCAAAGGCAAGTGCTCCTTTGGAAAGGTTACAACTATTGAACAAACATTTTTCATAGATGAAAAAAGCTTTAAACTGTAATAAATTAAAGGATGACCCAGAACAGAAACAAGAGGTTTTGGCGTAATGCCACCAAATCTTAATCCTTTTCCACCACCAAGAATCGCTACTCCGATTCTTTTTTCAAAAGACACCTAAACCTCCATAATGTCGGTTTCTTTTTTCTCAACCGATTTGTCAATTTCTTCAATGTATTTATCGTGAAGTTTCTGGATCTTTTCAAAACCCTCTTTTTTATCATCTTCAGAAATTGCCTTATCTTTTTCTTTTTTTTCAAGGAGTTCTCTTCCCTCGTGCCTTATGTGTCTTATTGCAACCTTTCCCTTTTCACCTATTTCTCTCGCTTTTTTGCAAAGTTCTTTTCTTCTCTCTTCTGTAAGAACAGGGATAGGAACTCTGACAACCCTTCCATCGTTTGAAGGATTAAAGCCCAAATTTGCCTCTCTTATTGCTTTTTCAATTGTTGATATCTGCTTTGGGTCCCAGGGGGAAACCACTATCATCCTCGCATCAGGAACCGAAAGATTTGCAACCTGATTTAAAGGAACTTTCGAACCATAATAATCAACCCTTACAGGTTCGAGGAATGAGATTGCGGCCTTCCCTGTTCTTAATGTCATCAACTCATGCCTTGTTGCTTCAACAGCTTGTTTCATTTTCTGTTCGCACTCTTTGACAACATCGTTCATTGTCTTCCTCCCTTCACAATCGTTCCAATATTTTCTTTGTCTAAAGCCCTTTTCAAATTTCCTTTTTTAAAGAAATCAAAGACACAAATTGAAAGGTTGTTATCTCTTGCAATCGCAAAGGCACTCTGATCCAGTATGCTCAACTTTTTAGACATTGCCTCATCATAAGTCAAAGTTTTATACTTTTTTGCACTACGATCTTTCTTTGGATCTTTTGAATAAATCCCATCAACCTTTGTAGCCTTAAAAAGTATTTCTGCTTTTATTTCAAGAGCCCTTAAAACCGCTGTCGTATCGGTAGTAAAAAATGGATGACCCGTCCCGCCACTAAAAATGACAATGTTTCCCTCTTTAAGACCATTTGTAGCCTTTTCAAGAGAATAACCTTCAACAAAGGGGGAAAAATCAAAGGCGTTTAAGACTTCTGCCTTTTCTCCTTTTGAAACTAAAACCTCTTTTAAGGCAAGTGAATTTATCACTGTCGCAAGCATTCCAATGTAATCGCCAGATCTTTTGTCAATTGAAAATTTATGTGAGTTTATCCCTCTAAAAATATTGCCCCCGCCTAAAACAATTGCCATCTCTTTAACACATTTTTTTGCTGAAATTATTTCAGAGGCAAGAAAATCGAGGCACTCGGAATCAAATCCACTGTTTGATTCACCCGAAAGAGTCTCTCCCGAAAGTTTCAAAAGAATTCTACGGTATTCTCCGATTTTTTAACTCCCATCAGATACCTTGTTCTTTTAACTCTTCTCCCACTTGAAACCTGACAAATCCATTGACTCCAAAAGGTTCTTTCGTTACTGAAGAGATATAATTTGAAACTTTAATTTTGTCATCTTTGATGAAAGGTTGATGCAAAAGACAAACCTCTTCATAAAACTTCGCCATCTTTCCTTCAACAATTTTATCCACGATGTTGGCTGGTTTTCCTTGAGATAGAACCTGTTCCTTGTAAATTTCTCTCTCATTTTGAAGAACTTTTTCAGAAACATCATTTTCTGAAACAAATCTTGGAGATGACGCTGCAACCTGCATACAGAGGTCTTTACACAGCTCTTTTATTTTATCATCAACTGCAAAAACTTTTGCTGAAAGAAGAACTCCTATCTTTCCGCCCGCGTGTATGTAAGAGGAAATGTAATCGCCTTCAAGTCTTGCAAATCTTCTTAATTGTATATTTTCACCAATTTTTCCTATTATCGCAAGAATTCGGTCTTTCAAAGTCATAGTTTTATCAATGGAAGATTTTTCATCAAGTAAAGTGTCCACATCTTTTGCGGATGATTCAAGAATCTTCATCCCTAACTCATTTAAAAGATTCTTAAAATCATCGGTTTTTGCAACAAAATCGGTTTCACAGTTAAGTTCAACTATTGCACCTTTTTTGAAATCGGGAGAGATGAATGTAGCAATCTGCCCTTCGTTTGCAGCTTTTGTCGCCCTTTTCTCAGCAACCGCCATTCCCTTTTTCCTCAAAAGTTTTATTGCCTCTTCTATATCCCCATTTGCGTCGGTTAATGCCCTTTTGCAATCCATCATTCCTACGCCAGTTTTCTCTCTTAGTTCCTGAACCATCTTTGAGGTGATTTCAGCCATTTTCTTCTCCTATTCAGAAACGGGGGGTTCTAAATTATTTTCTTCTACCTTTGTTTCTCCAAAACTCTCTTCGTAAGATTTCGCTTCAGAAGTTAGTCTTTCAGTCAAAGCCTCGTCTTCTGATTGTTCAACCTTCTTTGATTCCCGCATATCAATTCCTTCTTGAATTGCATCAGCAATCTTTGAAGTAAAAAGTTGAATTGACCTTACAGCATCGTCATTTGCAGGAATTGGAAAATCCACAATATCAGGGTCGCTATTTGTATCAACAATTGCAACCACAGGGATTGAAAGTTTTTTTGCTTCCATAATGCAGTTCTTCTCTTCCTTTATATCGACAACGAATAGGGCAGCGGGAAGTTCCTTCATCTCCCTTATGCCATTAAACATTTCGTTTAATTTTTCTCTCTCTTTTGCAAGGAGTTGTTTTTCCTTCTTTGTCAAATTCTGAAATTTAGGGTCTGTTTCAAGGTTGTCGAGTTCTTTTAATCTTTCAACTCTGCTTCTTATAGTTTTGAAGTTGGTGAGAGTTCCGCCAACCCATCTTTCAGTAACATAAGGCATATTAACCCTTTCTGCTACTGCTTGAATTACTGGTTGTGCCTGTCTTTTTGTTCCAACAAAAAGAACCGTTCCTCCCGCCATTGAAGTATCCGCAATGAATTGGTCTGCCTTCTTGTATTCCCTTAATGTGTGCTGAAGGTCAATGATGTGAATCCCTTTTCTTGTACCAAAAATGTATCTCTTCATCTTGGGATGCCATTTCCTTGTTACATGTCCAAAGTGAACGCCTGCTTCAAGAAGTTCCTTCATACTGATAGTAGCCAAACTAAACCTCCTTTAAAAAGCCGCCGAAAGCAGTCAGATTAAAACTGAGGAAACCTGAAGTTTCCTTACCCGCTTTTGAGCCGACGGGAAAATTGAGTTATTGTTTAAAATAGAGATATTATCCATATAATTAACGCTTACTGAACTGGAAGCGCTTTCTTGCCTTTGGTCTTCCGGGTTTCTTTCTTTCTACTTCTCTTGCATCTCTCGTCAAAAGATTTTCTGAACGCAGTTTGCTTTTGAATTCCTGATTGTAATGCAAAAGCGCCCTCGCAATCCCATGCCTTAAGGCACCCGCCTGTCCCGACATTCCACCACCCTGAACATTTGCGCTTATGTCAAATTTTTCCTTTGTCTGTGTAACAGTAAGAGGTGTTTCGATTATCATTCTGTGAACGGGATTTTTGAAGTAATCTGCCAATTTCTTCTTATTGACTGTAATAGTCCCGGTTCCACTCTTGATATAAACTCTTGCAACCGCAGTTTTTCTTCTCCCCGTTCCTCTGTTTAGCAACTTTTCCTCCATTTAAGTCAAACTCCTCTCTTACTATGAAAATTTGGGAAAGGCGCAGGTTGTTGAGCCTCGTGAGGATGCTTATTTCCCGCATAGACTTTAAGTTTTGTAATTAGCCTATCACCAATCTTCGTTTTTGGTAACATTCCTTTTACAGCCTTTTCAACAAGAGCAGTCGGTTTTTGTTTAATGAGATCTTTAGCAGAAACACTTCTAAGTCCACCTGGATACATAGTGTGGTGCTTATAAATTTTATCATCCCACTTCTTCCCTGTAAGAACAACCTTGTCTGCGTTAATCACGATAACAAAATCTCCACATTCAGTATGAGGCGTAAATATGGGCTTATGTTTTCCCATTAAGACCTTTGCAACCTGAGTTGCAAGCCTGCCCAATGTTTTTCCTTCTGCATCAACAAGATACCATTTTCTTTCAACTTCGCCTTTTTTGGCAAAATAAGTTTCTGACATCGTTTGCTCCTTAAAAAAATCTTTCAACCACACCTTTACCTTCGTAAGGTGAATGATTATCATACTAAATAATTTAACATTTGTCAATATAGATTGTATATAACGAAAGGGGAGGTTTGAGACCAAATGAGGGAGGTTTGAGACTTCTTAATCTTATAAACCAGCAAAATCTAAAGCAATTAACTTGAGATTTAATGCACATTAAGAAAGGCTTTAATAAATATTAAAAGCTAAGCCAAGGGCAAATACGATGCAACTGCCAATATATTCGCATTTGAGCATTTGATTTGTATTTGAAGCGTTTTATAGAGCATTGGCAATTCAAGATTGGGCTCCATTACAGTATATTCCAGTGTCCCAGATCTATAACCATTTAGCTTGCCAAGATAAACATATGCATAACCATCTGTGACACTAATGTTATTAGCATCAATAATTAAAACAGAATCCACATAAACTTTTAGCGATATCGTTCCACTAACATTTGCGCCTATCATTAACCCAAATAGATAGCCCGGAGCGTTTAAATCCAATAATGTAACCCATTGATTGGTTGAACTTCCTTGTCTTAATAATTTAAGGCCAAAATCGCCATCTGCCAATATTTGATTTTTAAAATAGAAATAGGATGCACTCGCAAGATTTGAGATAGCCTTATAAGAATAGCCTGTTTTAACAGGCAATTTTGGAGCGCCAAATCCAATCAGCCTATCATCTGTTGCAGATAATCTTGTGGAAATAGCTATATCAAGGGCATTTAGTCTTGAATCAGAAGAAGATAATCGTGAGGATATGGAGGCGTCTAATTTATCAAGACGCGAATCTGCAGAAGCCAATCTTGATCCGACGCTGGCATTTAAATTTTCCAATCTGCTATCATTAGCCGCAAGGCGTGAGGATATTTTAGCATCAAGATTTTCCGAGATTTTTTTTGCCAAATTATTGATTAATGCATCCGCTATACCCATTTTTTTCTCCTCTAAATCACCCGAATGCTCTCGCCATTTCGTTTTATAAAACTAATTTCATTTCTTGTAACATTCCATCCTATGCAACGATCTTTATCGTCATATAAATAAGTTTTTTGCCATATAATCTGGCTGTTCAATTTGCCAGTTTCTTTTGATAATAAGCCATTTTGAGCATATTCATAAAGGATGGAATATATATTATCCTCATCTATTTGATAATTTATCTCACCAATATCGCCGCTTTGATTATAGACAATTGAACAAGAGCCATTGCCCAATTGCATTTCCGCACTCGCCAATATCTCTTGCGCTTGTGTGATTACAGGAAGGAGACTTTCATTTATCTTTGCCAAGCCATTTTGCAAGAGTTGCAAAACGGCATTTTCCCAATCCACCTTAATTTTCTCAAGAGCGTCGAGACGCAAATCAATATCGCCAAAACGATCATTAAAAGTCTTGGCAGACAAAGGGGTTTTGCCAGCAGAAAATGCATATTGGAGATATTTTCTCGTCATTTCAACTCACTCCTTATAATGCCACATCTATGCGTTCTGATACAACAAATACATCAGAAGCATCATTAGTTGTTCCTTCAACGATAACCTTATAGGCCGAAATCGCAGGATCAAAGGAAAAGGCAGCCTTGCGCCTAATGGTTTTGGATGCAATTTCTGTGTCAATCACGCTTCCCGGAGAAACTTCATTTTGGCCTACAAGCAATTTAAGGGAACAACCATGTTTTGCATCATCATAATTCTCAAGCAAAACGCTAACTTCAATATCCGTTTTGGGAGCAGGAAGCGTTCTCTCTATGCTAATATGCTTAAAAGATGTTTTTGGACGGGAGTAGGATAATTGCGAATTTGATAATTCTATTGCAGGCATCACATCCTCAGATCCTACAAATACTGCCCTCAGAGGCAATAATGCAGGCAAAGATTTTAAATTATCTGCCGTATCCGGCGAGAGCGGCCACCATTTGCTATTATATTGATATTCAAGGAAAAATTCGGTTGATTCAGGCTTAATAACACTTGCAAGCAGATTCAGATCTGCAATCCCACCAGATAAAGAAATTGGGGTTAAATTAACTTGAGCAAATGAGGCATTGAATTTCGCAAAATATAAATTAACCATTAGATCCTTGGTTAAATCCCCAGCATAATATTCTCCATCAGAAGAATAAAACAGGGTTCCCTGAAGATAAACAGATCCGCTGACAACAGCGACTCTATGATCCCCTGTTGTTGTTATGACCAAAGCATATCTTTTTCCTGCTTTTAAGAAAACAGGTTTTGGCAGGACAAAAGATGTCTCTTCAGGATAGATTTTCAATAATGAAGGACTTAATGATGCTTCGGCAAGAGTTTTGCTTAGATCCGGAACGCCATTCTTTGTTTCGCATATATGAATATAGACTAAACCATCGGTGTCTTTTTTAGTAAAATGCAAACCAATTTTGGTCAAATAGCCATGCTGGCTTGACAAAAATGTTTGCGCTATCTGACTGCCAATTATGGTGGTCTGATTGGCTATTTGCTCGAAATATGGAGGAATTATTTTATCTATATGCAATCCGGGCTTGCGATAGAAAAATGTCAAATCATCAGGAGATGGAGAAAATATTTCACCATTAAATACCAATGTGTTTAAATGATCAAAGGCGCCAGTTCTCCAATGCAATGCCGATGATGAAAGAATTCTTAATGGCCCATATTTTTGCCTTTCTCTTCCCATTTTTGATTTATTAAAATTATGAGATTGGCTTTGATATTGACTAATAGCAATTTCGCCAGCATAGCCGGTAAGAGATATTCTTTTATTATGTTCAAAAGTAGGCATTATAAAACCATCTTGTTCGCTCTTATATACCTGCGGCTCATATTGATTAAATAAAGAAAGAGCATTATTGTCGCTGGCAGCGTCAGGGAATCTAATTCCTTCTTCTGTTTTAGCGTCATAATTAGCATTTTGAATATCGCTTTCATCATCATTCAAGAAATAATCAGCGCCATAACTTGAATACGAGTCGGGCAAATTAGATATCTCCTTTAGCCTTGCTATATCGCTGGCAAGTTCCCTAACGGCCTGATTATGATCCTTAATTGACGATAATCTGCTTGCAAGAGCGGATACATCAGTTGATAAGGTGGATATTATTGGCTCTGTTGCAGATCGCCATTGTTTAAGGGATGAAACATCTGAATTGACCTCATTTAAATTAGGTAAATCAACATCAGTATTCATTACTATAGTATCAATGCCTGATGTTGTTAAGAGTATGTCAGCCCGTTTGGTATAGCCTGTTGGGATGCTTGGCTTTTGGGGATCAGATGACTCTGTTCCGGCAATAATATAAAGAGTAACTGCGCGCTTTTGTTCCATCGCAACTTCACGCGGCTCGGTAACTTCCGTCTGCAAGTCAATAATAAAGTCTCTTGCTTGAATATCTATATCTTCTTCAACCCCAAATGCGCAAACAGATATATATTTTTTGTCAATTACAGGCAAATAGGAAAACAGCGATATGTCCTGTGAAGAATCTAATGAATAAATTTTGCCTGCGGAACCAATTAGCAATTTTCCGGCAGCCACTGTTATTTCAGTTGCTGATTTTGCCGTAACGAGCATCCCTGCAATTTTATTTTCCTTGCTTATTGCATTTTTTAATATACTCTGCAGGGATTCATCTGTAAAATCCTGCATATTATTCGCATCGGCGGCCTGATATTCTTGTCTGTCTCTAAAGATTACCTTTCTTTCCATTTAAACCTCCATTATCATTTCATCACATATATAATTTTCATTACAAAGCCATGCATCAGATGATTTTCGCTCTTTATGATTATTTATAAATATTTTGGCTTTAATGCCCGCAGGACGCATATAGTTTAATGACCATAGAGTTTTATGCACATCGCTTTTTGCCGTATTTTCCAACATAAAACCAATATTTTTGGATAAAAACAATGCTTTTTGCGGACTCTTTTTTATCATATTTGGATAAATTTCTATATTATACTTGGATAAAGGCCCAAATTTCATTGACCCCAAAAATTGCTGACCCCTCCAAAGCCTATTGATTGCTCTATCAGGAGCATATATACGAACGCTTTTAAAAATCCTATATTCTGCATTTTGTTTAGATAAATAGGCTTTACTTTTAGAATATCCTAAAAATATCCCTCTCGCTCTGCTTTGTAGAGCATTGTCTTTATAGTAAATTGTAAGCGGCGAAAGCGTAGGCCGGGCATAATATCTTTTTTCCATATTATTTAAATAACGCCGAGGAAGATCCAAAATGTAAAATCTCTTTTCTGCCTCTTGATTCACAAAGAACTTCCCATAATGACTTTTTGGGAAAAACCCCTTTCTTTTATCTTTAAGCCGTATTTCATAATATCTTTTAGATCTAAATGAATTTAACACTACCTCTTGATTGTCAAGAGGGTCAAATAATGTAACTCGTTTGCCTACTCTTGTTTCAGCGTCTGTCTTATAAACACATCCCTTGGCATACTCTGCAAAAAATCCGCCACAAAACAATGAATGCCTTTGCGATCTTTCTGAAAAATGATAAATGCGCGCCTCGGGAAATTTGCTTTCGTAATATTCTTTTTCTTCCAGAGTCGTTGATCTGCCAGCATATGCCTTAGACGGAGGACTTTTAATCATTATCAATGATTTATCGCACATCAATCTAAGAATAAGGTCATAACCATTATTTGCGCCTTTGGATTTATTTATATCAAACAATCGCTTTAAAATAGCCCGCTTTTGAGCAATCGTATGATCTTTCCAGTTCAGGAATTCGCTCCCAAAAGCATAAAAAAGAAAATCAAACCAATTAGTTTTATCAGGAAGCAAATTGCCATTAAAATCAAGCAATAATTTTTCAATCTCTTTTAATGGCGTTTCAAAGGATTTTAAATATTCTTTAAACCATATATCATTTTGACGCATAAACAAAGGAAGTTTTAATTCTGTAAAAGTATTAAATTGCATTTAAATTAACCTCCTTAATAAGCGGCAATTGATGAGGCGAAATTTCAATATTGCTCTCAGGCAAAACTAATGATTCCACATAATCTATGCCAGCGGTATCTTCAATAAGTTTAAATATTTCTGATAAATAAATTGATCTGCCCCATTGATAAGTTAATGGATGATAGAATTGAGCAATATTTTGAAACGCCAATTGCTTGGTCTCATTTATATTATAGCCTGTTAAAAATTTAACATTTGCATTGATTGTGATATCAGCAAATTCTGCTGGATGAACATTTAATTCTATTCCTGCTATTTTGCAAGTTAATAAATAATCTTTCACTTGTTTTATTAGTTCAGAATTGACTATTTCTCCTTGAACATCAAGCAGATATAAATCGACTTTTCCTAAAGAATCAATCGCCTTTGCCCTTCCAATGCCAGCAATTTCGCAGGCAAGTTGTTCATAATCAAGAAGCGTAACAGCGCGATACCTATGACTAAATATTTTTCTTCCCCTTTCTAATGCCTCATCATTAATTTCGCCGTCATACCCTCCCGTTGCATCATCAGGATTATCAATATCTTTTACATAAGGCAAAAATTGATAAGCAGAAGTAATAGTATGCTTTTTCACATTACCAGCTAAGCCCGGCGTTTCGCATATGCATTCAATATCTACATAAGTTTCTCCGCTATTTATGATTGCTTCTGATTTGCTTAAAAATCCTATGCCGTTTACAGTTAAAAACCTTGTATTTTTAGGAATAATATATTGCTCTGAAAGCGCCTCTTCAAGAGTAATTCTTATATTGCAGACAGCATAACTGGGCAATTTTAATGATACGCCAAGATAATCCAGCCAAGAGATTAAAGAGGCTTTCGGCAGTTGATTGAGATTAACGCCTAATTGATGCAACTGATAAATCATTGCGTCCAAGATTGCAATGCCCGGGTCGGACGGCAAAAGAGCAGTAAATTCAGGACAATTAGCCTTGATCCTATTTATAGCTTCTTTAATCAGAGCAGAATAATTTTTGTCATAGAGCGTGGGCGTTGCTATTAAAGCCATTGCCCCTCCCATCTTAACATCTCACGATCATAACTTATTGCAAATGCTGCCTGAACATCTTTCCCAATCACACATTCAATTAAAATATTCAATTGCGCTTTTTCTTCTGAAGTGATAATTATTGATTTTATGTCAAGACGATCTTCATCTTTTAACGCTTCATATATTTCATAACGCATCAGCGCAAGCGTTTCTTGATTAATGGGAAGGTCAAGCAAATCCTGAAGATTTGAGCCAAACCACGGGCGAATAATTCTCTCTCCTTTGCGGGTCATTAATCGCTGAATTATAGATACTCCAAGATGTTCCATTTGTTCTGCTTTCGCAGTTGCTCCAGAAGATGATAATGCAAACGGATATTTTATGCCTTTGCCAAGATCAGTATTTTCAGACATCTCTCGGATATCCTCCATTTGTATGAATTGTTAAATTCCCCATAGCGTCATTGATGGTTCCATTAACTTTTAAATTGCCAAAGATTTCAACATCGCCATAATATTGATGCTTTAATGATTTGGCAGTATGCGTATGGGATTTTGCGTCAAATTCGTCTCTATTTCCACTATAATCTTCCGTTATGATTTTATCTTTATCCGCCCCAGCTGGAATTGCATCCGACTTGGAATACATAGAGCCAAGAATAAATCCGCAATCTGAGCCATAGCCCAAAAATAAGCATAATACCTCTTCATTTATGGCGGGTAAGGCATAATATTTAGATTTATGCGCAAGCGGAACAAGAACCTGACACCAATAAGAAACAATTCCATTATTATCTTTAAATTGCACCTTACATCTGCATTTTTTTTCATCTATTTGGGTCACTATGCCCGGTCTAATGATATTTGATATTATTTCTTCAAGATTGTTAAGCCTTCCAATAATATCTTCTATCATAATCTATAGCCCTTCAGAATCATTCTATAGCCGCTTTGTTTGTTATAACTATGCGTCGCTTCGCCAAAATGCCAAGTTCCATCCCAAATGCCTTCCCCTTCAATGGTGATATTAAATGGGGGGATAAAATCGGGATCGCCTTGGCAATCAAAAGAGCATTCAAATTGTTTAATATTTTGTGTTTCAAGCTGTGCATTGGCAATTGTCTCCGCCTCTTGCAAAGAATCAATTTTTTGCGTCAAAACTTTGATAGTTCTATCAAATTCTTTTTGTTTACCGAATTCAAAGAAGCCAATCTTGTCCTTAATAGCGTCATTAATTTTTTGCCTTTGCTCTTCAGAAAGGCTTGTAATATCGCCTTTAGCTGCTGCCAATAAAGTTGCAGTGTCAGAATCAATTTTGCCTTTTTCGCCTCCTAATGCGCTAAGCATTAAACCATATTCTGCATTTATTTTGCTTTTTAATAATTTTTTCTGGTGCGGGTCAAAATAACGAACCTCGGCGGATTGAACAGCTTGATGTCCTTTATAAATAAATGTTCGCTTTGAGCATATATTTTCTAATCTTTTTGCAGGGCTTAATTTATGATTGCTTACTAAATCATAAAAATATAAAATATCGCCATTTATCTTAAATTTATAGCCGTATAATTCTGCCAAATCTGTCAGAAATTTTAAATCATGACATTCTTTCTGATCTTTGCGCTTTAACAACAAATCTTTGCCTTGAAAATCAACTTTTAATCCATTTTCTTTGCCGATTTGATTGACAATATCAGATATTTTATGATTTTCAAATGCCCTTGACTTTTTAGTGCGTAATGAAGAATTCATAGCGTCTGTGCTTATGCCAGCAACTGTAAAGATTGAAGGAATTTCCTCATCTGTTATTTCATCTATTGTAAATTCGCCCATATTTTTCTTTTCTTGAAGGGCATAATATAAATAAAATTGAAGTTTCATTCCTCCATCAAAAATATAGTTATTAGTGAAAAAGCGGTCTTGATTGTCAAGCTGCATTCTTAATTCTGACGCCTCTCCGTGTTCCTTGTAGATTATCTCAAAAGATAAACAACGGGTGTCTATGTCCTTTACTTTGTCTTTAAGCGGCCATAATATATCCCATTCAAGTTGTCTTAAATTCAGATCAGTTAAAGACATAACTTAACGCCTTATCCAATAATTCATTTTGCAATTCAAAAACATATTCTTCTAATGTTAATGTTAAATCCATTTCCATAATTTTGCCATTTGGAAATGTTTTGACATAATCCTTATCAATATTTGTTATTACATAATTGCCGAGAAATTTCCCATTCCCAAGAAAAAAAGGCAGGGCTTTTAGAAAATTTGAAGAAGTTATTTTTGCTGAGCCTTCAAGCAACAGCAATTGCGCCTCAACATCGCAGAATGAGGCATGCAATTTAACTTTGATTTGAATTTGCTTTGGCTCCTGCCC
>DHFQ01000131.1 GCA_002402325.1 Candidatus Aminicenantes bacterium UBA4820 | reverse complement strand
GATGGTAGGGAACATAGACACCGTCGGTTTCCGTAACCATCCTATCCGTAAAGAGAGATGAGAATTTATTTTTTAAGAAATGACGCAGGCAAAAATCGTAGATTTTTGTAATGCGTAGCATTTACCTCAAATAAAGATATAAATCAATGTCGGATTTTGGGTTTGTCTATCACCCTCATCTTCTTCCATTTTCCACCTTTAAATCTTAAAAAGAAGATTACTCCAAGTAAAGAAACATAAAGCGTCAGAAAGAACCAGCAAGAAAATAATCCTCCATTAAAAAATGTAACCGAAAGCGTTATTGGAAGGATGAGGACAAAAATTGATAGACAAATTATTATTTTTGAAATATACCTTGTATCACCCGCACCTTTTAGTGTTCCAGAAAAAGTAAGATTGAGCATATCAAAAAAGGAGTAGCAAGCTACAAATCTTAGCAGTATGACGACATAATTTTTAACAAGAGCGTAAGATTCACTATTTTCAAGTCTGAATAGAGAGATGAAGAACGAAGGAAAGAAAAGATAGATGGAACACAATATTGTTATGTAACTCAAAGAAATTATTAGCCCATTGTATGTTGTCTTTTCCCCAATTTCCGGCTTTCCTTCACCGATGCATTGTCCAACAATTACGGAGACTCCAAGTCCAACTCCGAGCATTGGCATAAATGAAAGGTTATTGATATTGAAGGCTATTGTTGATGCTGTTAAAGCTTCGGTTCCTATTTTTCCAATGAGAAGCAAAAAGATTGAATACCCCATCATTTCAATGCAGAACTGGATGCCAGAGGCAAAACCAAATTTGAAAAACCTATTAAAAAGCTCCTTATCAAAACGCCATTGTGAGAAAAATGGGGCTCTCTTTCTGTATTTTTTTTGAGCCATAAGGAAAAGGTAAAAAAAGAAAATGGTAAAAAAGGATGAGTTTATTGCAATTGCTGCTCCTTTAATTCCCATTCGTGGAAAGCCCAGATTACCAAAAATAAGGAGGTAGTCAAGAACGATATTTATAATGGTGGCAATTGCATTTGCAATAAGTATTGGAATGGTTTTTCCCTGTCCTGAAAAATATCCCGAAAGAGATGAAGAGGCAATCGCAGGAAAGACTCCGAAGCATAACATCTGATAATATTGAGTCTCATATTTGACAATCGTTAAGGGATGATCAAAGAGAATAAAAATGTTCTCCACAAATGGATATGTTAAATAGATAAAGATAGTTCCAAGAAATGCGAGGTAAATTCCCTGCCAGACCGATTTCCCTATCCCCTCTTTTTCCCTTGCTCCGTAGTACTGTGCAACGAAAGTTGAAGTGTAAGATGCCGTTCCCACAAAAAAGGAGAGAAAAGTGAATTGAAGAAGCCCGGCGGTCATAGCGGATGCAATAGCCTCAGATGAGTACCAGGTCAAAAACATTCTATCTATAAAATGCTGAAGGGTCGTAGTTGAAGAGGAAATAATGAGCGGAATGCTTATAATAAGAAGTTCCTTTAATCCTCCTTTTTCATAATACCTTCTTTTTAATCCATCCAACAAAATCTCCTCCGTATAGAATAATAATGGTAACACACAGGAATGAAAAATCGTCTAAACATTATGCATCCTGATATATTTTGCTCTATATTGACATTTGTTTTAAATGGTGTAGACTAAAAATGAAGAAGAGAGGAGGCGAGAAATGAAGACAATCCTTCTTGTTGAAGATGAGGTATTTTTCCAGAAGACGATTTCGGATATTTTAACTCACAACGGTTTTTCTATTCAGGTTGTTTCGTCGTGGATGGATTTTACTCACACTTATTTCTCAATGAAAGAGCCTCCCGATATAATTCTTTTTGATATAAATCTTGGCGGGACAGTTGGAGGGGACAAATTGCTTTCAACTTTTAGAAAAAATCAGGAGTTTTTAGGAAAAGGATCAAAAACAAAACTTGTTCTGGTCTCTTCATTAGAAGAAGATGAGTTGAGAAATAAGGCTCTTTTATGTAGAGCGGATGGTTACATCGCCAAAAGTAGTCTGACCCAACTTGGTGAAAATAATTTTGTCAATAAAGTTCGCTCTTATCTCTCTTGAATCTCGTGCTTGCAAACTTTCTTAACAACCATTAGGGCTTGACCTACGGGTAATGAAACTGACCAAAGAAATCTGTTTGAGATGTTGAAAATGGAAAGCCTCTACTTTGTTATAAGAGATTTTTTTTATTTTATTTGAAAAAAGTGATACAATGTTTCTGGAGGTTGTTATGATTAAGAAAATTATTTTTGCAATTTTTTCTTTAATTCTTTTTGTTGGGGTTATGGGACAGGATGTCGTTAGTGAAAGTACAGACGCTGGATTGATAGTGCTTAAAATGGATATTACAAAGGAGGGAAGATACATCCTTACTCTTCATTTTGAGCAAAACCCTGAAACTATTTCAAGTTTAAAAGGTATAAAAGTTACACTTGAGCCGAGTGGTGAAGTTCCATTTGTCATATATGCCGAAGATTTAAAAGAGGAAAATTTGAAAAACTTTGTTGGCAACATTATTCCTCCCGCTTATATGAAAACCTCATCATTTTTAAGATTAGACCCAATAGTCTATTACAGCGACATCGTCTCTTTTACAAAAAATGAGAAGATAGTTGTTGAATATCTAACTGAAAATGATGGAGAATTGAAGCAAACCAGAGGACCAACAATAAAGGTTTCAGATATTATTATTCCAAAACATCAACTTGTACCAGAGAACTAACAAATGTAAAATAACATCTCTAACGATGAACGCACTAAAAATTATAATTGAGATATAAAAACTTAATGAAATAAGCTGAAAATTTGCGGCGTTTCGTGTCGGGCATAAAGTAAAAATAGTGGCACGAATTGTAAATTTGTGCTACTATGACATTTAGAATTTTCTGGAAAGGAGTTTACTTTATTATGCACATACCCGATGGCTATTTAAGTCCTTTGACCTGTGGCGCAACTTATGCGATTTCTTTAGGCGTTATTGCTATTAGTGTAAAAAAAGTTTCTAAGGAACTTGATGAAAGGAAAATTCCCCTTGTTGCATTGGGCTCTGCATTTTCTTTTGTGATTATGATGTTCAATATCCCAATTCCCGGAGGAACCACAGGACATTGCATAGGAGGCACTCTACTTGCAATAATTTTAGGACCATATCTTTCTTCAATCTCAATGTTTCTATCTCTGCTAATTCAGGCACTCCTTTTTGGAGATGGGGGAGTTACTACACTTGGAGCAAATTCTTTAACTATGGCTATTGCGATGCCATTTATTGGCTACTCCCTCTACAACCTTTTTACCAAAAATAATTCTTCAATAAAATCAAAAATTGTGGCTTCCCTTTTTGCGTCATATCTGTCAACGGGTTTTTCGGCTTTTTTTAGTTCACTCATTCTTGGGATTCAGCCGATAATCGCAAAAGATGGAAATGGTCTTCCCCTCTACTTCCCATTTCCATTAAAAATAACTATCCCTGCAATTGTTTTGCCCCATCTTTTATTTTTTGGTTTTGTTGAAGGAGTAATGACAGCCCTTGTTTTGAACTATATTTTTAAACTCGATGAGTCTTTAACTTTTGAAAACAAAAAGCACATTTCAAAGAAATTTTCTTTTGCTATGGTTTTGCTCGCTTTATTATCGCCAATCGGGATAATCCTTCCTTCAATCTTCACTTCACAAGGAGCGTGGGGAGAATGGAACGGTGAAGAAATAAATCAAATTGCAGGATTCATTCCGAAAGGATTTGAGAAGCTCGGAACAATATGGAAGCCACTATTTCCCGATTACTCTCTTCCACTTTTAAACTCATCCAATTTTGTTTTTGAGTTGATTTTTTACATTGTATCAGGATTCATCGGTGTTATAATGTTCTTTGCTTTGTTTAAGGCAGTCAAATTCTTTTTGAAAAAGGGAGAAACTTGATGAAAGAGTTTCCGCTCTGGCTCAATAAAAAGGATAACTTTGTTTTAGATTCTTCTAAACTTGATTTCTATCTTGAGAAATTTTCAAAAACTCTTTTTAAAAACCTCATTAAGTTTTACGAAAATGGATCACCTTTGTTTCCATCTATTGATGTGAGAGTAAAGTTTTTTACATTTGTTCTAATTTTAATTTCAATTCTATTTTTAAAAAGTAATTTTGCCCTGTTTCTTTCATTTACATTTGCTCTTTTTTTGAACCTTATATTTTTTCGCCAATTTAAGAGATTTCTGCCATTTCTCTTCATCGCTTTAATCTTTTTTTTATTTATTTCTTCATTTTCGTTGACAAATCTTGTTGTTGATGGAGAGATTATTTTTACCGTTTTTAAGACGAACACTAATTCAATTTTAGACTTTAAACTCCCTTCAACAGTCGGTGTAACAAGGGAGGGAATTTTTGTCGTAACGAGGTTTTTTTTGAGAAATTTTTCAATGCTATTATTCACATTGTTGTTCATTTCCTCTACAAATATTAACGATTTTGTTTCAAAAATTTGCTTTCCCGCTTCTGTTAAAATAATTTTGACATTGATGATTAAGAACATCAAAAAGTTTCTTTATTTTCTTGAGAATTATATTTTCTCCGCAATTTCAAGAACACCAAGAGGCATGAGTTATAGAGAAAACAGTTTGTTTAGCGCTCTCTCAATTTCAAAGCTCTATCTTCACTTGAAAATGGCGGGAGAGGAGTTGCACTTCGTACTAAAGTCAAGAGGGTGGGAGAAAAGACCTTATCCTTCTCCAAAAATAAAATTTAACTTTTCCCAATTTCTTTTCTTTTTATTAATCTGTTCTTTAATGGTTATCGTTTTGATTTTTCTATGAAACCAATTGTTGAAATAAAAGACCTTTCATTTTCTTACAACAACGGTAACTCGGTCTTGAATGGAATCAATTTACAAGTGGGTGAGGGAGAATCTTTAGCAATATTAGGGATGAATGGCTCCGGAAAAAGCACCCTTCTTAAAATTATTGATGGACTCATCTTTCCCCAAAAAGGAGAGGTGATAGTTTTTGAAAAAACAATAAGCGAAAAGTGTTTAGAGGAAAAGGAGTTCAGGTTTATGTTTAGAAAAGAGGTGGCACTTCTTTTTCAAAATAGCGAATATCAACTTTTATGTGAAAATGTAAAAGAGGAATTATCATTTACATTATTTCAGCTGGGAGCGAAGGTTTCAGAAATAGAAAAAAGGGTTAATGAAGTTGCCTCATTTTTTGAAATTGATAATCTTTTAGATAAATCGCCACATAATTTAAGTGAAGGGGAGAAAAAGAGAATCGCATTTGCATCACTTCTCCCTCAAAATCCCTCATTGTTGCTGCTTGATGAGCCAACTTCACACCTTGATCCAAAAAATGTGAAGTTCATAAAAAATCTAATAATGAAATTGAATGAATCAGGGAAAACAATTGTTTTTGCAACTCATGAACTGGAACTTGCCAAAGAAATTGCGAAGAGGGTTATAGTGATTGGAAAAGATCATTCAATAAAAAGAGAGGGTTCTCCTCTTCAAATTTTAGAAGACGCCCATTTCCTTGAAGAAGAAAATTTAATTTGACAGAAAGGCGGAGAGGATTACTGATAGGGCGACGAGAAAAATGGGAGAAATTTTAAATCTCAAGAGAACAAAAGAGACAATCAAAAGAATTACGGATACTAAATCGGTAATTGAACTTGATAGATGGATGACAAGATTGAGTAGCATTCCGAGAAATGCTGATAAAAGCCCCGCAGTGAACAGTTTTACATATCTAATGTGAGAAATTTCTTTAAAAAGCGGAGAGAAAAAAAGAAGTATTAAGTATGAGGGAAGCAAAACATAAATCGTAGAGATTATCGCTCCAATGAGACCAAGCACTTTGTAGCCAATGAAGGTTCCAGTAATTATTACAGGTCCAGGTGTAATTTGACCAAGTGCAAGACCATTCACAAATTCTTTATCCGTTAGATATTTAGAAGAGATGACCGCTTCCTGGTGCATTAAAGCAATTGCTGTGTATCCACCACCAAAAGAAAGCAAATTTATTTTTGCCATCTTTAGAGAGAGATTTTTTAAGACGGGGTCAAAATAGGGTAAAACAAAAACTGCACAAAAGAGAAGAATGAGAAGCATCAGTGGAAAAAGACCCTTTTTCAAGATTTTTTTTATCTCAATTCCGTCTCCCTTTCTCCCAGATTTTTCAGTTTTAAAAAGGAGAATTCCCATAAGACCGGAAAAGAGCAAGACGAGGACAACCTGAAATTTCAATATAAATGCAATGGTGCAAAGGGCTGTAAGAATTAGATGCAGGTAACTTTTTGTGGCACTCTCCCTCATAGTCCAGATTGCATCAACTATTATTGCAACTATGACGACCCCAAGATAGTCAAAGAGTTTTATGAAAGAGGGAACTTTTTCATATTTGAAATAGATAGAGGAAAGAATGAGCATAAAAAGGAATGTCGGTAAAACATAGAAAAAGAAAGCAAGGAACGAGCCTTTAAAACCCCTTAATCTATACCCTATATGACCTGAAGTTTGCACCGCTATTGGTCCAGGAAAAATCTGGCAGAAGGCAAGAGATTCATTGAACTCCTCTTTACTCAACCACCCTTTTTTCTCTACGCTCTCTTTTTTAATTGAAGCAACTATTGCAGGTCCACCCCAGCAAGTAAGACCTATTTTAAAAAATGTTTTTATTATTTCAAAGAGTGTTACTTTTTTCATCGATAGATGACTTAAAGTTTTGTCCCTGGTTCAATGTTCAATTCTGACCGTTTTACTTCTTCAAGAACTTCAAAAAAAGTTCTGTATCTCTTTGAGTGTTCTTCTAACCCCTGTGCAATAATTGAATCAATTTTCTTAATATCTTTTTTGGAAACCGTCAGGTTTGCACCATAGACAAATGCTGAGTTCGTATCCATTGTAGCAAGGTCTGCGGAAATAAAGGCAACAAATATTTTTCTTCTCTTATCAGGGGGTAACCCATTGATAGTTGATAGTATCTGAAACCCTCCTTCTTCATCGTCCGGAAATCTATTATCAACAGTGATAATGGTGTACTCATTTTTCTTTATCATTTCGCAAGCCATTCTTGATGCGGTTGCTACCTCAACATCATATCCAAGTTTGCTCAAAGAAGTTTTTAGAATTTCATAAAAAGGTGGCTCATCTTCACAAACTAAAACTTTTGGTTTGTCTACCTCTAACCCCAAATTTCCTCCCATACCTTTTTGAACCTTTAGAGGAAGAAGGGCAAGAAGTTCTTTTAGCACTTCTTCTTTAACTTTTTGCACAATAAAATTTGTATTGGAAGATTGGTCCGTGTCTGCCACCTTTTTTTCTTTTGCAAGATTAATAGGATTCTTGCAGGAAGGGCACTTGATTACTTCAGGAAGTTTGTCATATCTGGTTTCATCTATAATAAAACCCTTTTGACAATGTTCACATTTTATCTGCATTTTTACTCCATTAAATCTTTAATATCTACATCTGAAAAATTACCGGGAACATTACTTGATACCGATTTTTTCTCTGGCGTCGCACTTTTTGTCGGTTCTGTTTTTGGCTTGACTTCTTTTTTTTCCTGATCTTCAAGGAATCTTTTACCTTCTGCTGTAGTTGCTGATATTCCCGACATTCTTAGAGCAAGATTTGGTGCATTAGTTGCAAACGATAAGGCTGTCTCTTTTGTGATCACACCATTTTTCCAGAGTCTTTCAAGTTCCATATCAAAGGATTGCATTCCTTCAAGAGAACCATCTTGAATTGCATCAAGCAAAGACCTTCCCTCTCTTTCAGATTCTCCCTTTTGAATGTACTCTCTGGTTCTTGGAGTTGATTTCATTATTTCACAAACAGCAAGTCTTCCCTTGCCATTTGCAGTTGGTATCAGTCTTTGAGAAACAATCCACTTAAAGGTCTGACTGAATCGTGTTCTTATCTGCTGTTCTTCATTTTTGGGGAATATCCCTATTATTCTGTCAACTGTCTTGCTTGCATCAATTGTGTGAAGGGTAGAAAGAACAAGGTGTCCAGTTTCAGCCGCCTCAAGCGCTATTTCTGTGGTTTCAAGGTCTCTCATTTCACCGACAAGAATAACTTTTGGTGCCTGTCTCAAGGCTGCCCTCAAGGCAAGGGCAAACGATGGAACATCAGCGCCAAGTTCTCTTTGATTTATTGTAGATTTCTTATGGCGGTGAAGGTATTCAAGTGGATCTTCAATTGTAACTATGTGATAAGCCTTATCCTCATTTATTCTGTTAATAATTGCCGCGAGCGTTGTGGATTTGCCGTTTCCTGTGGGACCTGTTACCAACACTATCCCATTTCTCTCTCCGGCGATATTGTTGATTTGCTGTGGAAGTCCCAACTCTTCTACCGTGGGCACATAATTTGGAATTACCCTTAAAACTATGGAATAGGTTCCTCTTTGAGAAAATATATTTACCCTGAACCTCGTCTTGCCCGGAATTGAGTAAGACAAATCTGCGCTTCCCTGTCTGAAAAGTTTTTGTAAAAGGTGGCGGTCATCCCTTATTAAAGCAAGAGCAATCTGTTCAGTTTGGTATGCGGTGAGTTTACCCATCCCTCTTATCGGAATTTCCTTCAAGATTCCATTAATCTCTATTTGTGGGGCCTTTCCCACTGAAAAATTAAGATCGCTTACATTATCGCTTTGTGATAACATAAAATCGAAAAGTTGGTCAATCTGGTTCATAGTTTAAATCCTTTCCCAAGTTTGATATATTAACACAACTGAATAAAATAACCCAAAATCCGATATTGATTTACATCTTGATTTGACGCAGGTAAATGCTGCGCAT
>DHFQ01000170.1:12216-52628 GCA_002402325.1 Candidatus Aminicenantes bacterium UBA4820 | reverse complement strand
AGCCCTGAATTGTTGCGTTTACAGCCTGTCTCAAATTTGCATCAAGGTTCTGTTTTCCACCACTTTTAATCCCTTTGAAAAATCGCCTTCTTCCCAGAATTGTTTTTACCTCCTCATTCTCAATTGCCTCTTTTTTAACAGAATCAAGATAGTTATGAATTTTAGGAAATGATGCAAAGTATTTCTCAATAAATTCTTTTGCCTCCTTTTGCGGAATCCTCAAATCTTTTGAAAGACCATAAACAGTTTTGCCATAGATTATTGAGTAATTCACAATTTTAGCCCTTCTTCTCATCTCATCTGAAACCTCATTTTCTGAAACTCCAAATATTTGTGAGGCGGTCAAGTTGTGAATGTCCACTCCTTGCTCAAAGGCATTGATGAGTTTTTCATCTCCTGAAAGGTGTGCAAGAATCCTTAGTTCAATCTGGCTGTAATCGGCGGAAACAAAGGTCATTCCTTTATCGGCAATGAAAGCCCTTCTGATTTTTAAACCGTACTCACCTTTTATGGGTATGTTTTGTAAATTGGGCTCTGATGAAGACAACCTTCCCGTTGCCGTTCCCGTTTGATTGAAAGTCGTGTGAATTCTTCCCGTCTTTTTATTTATATAATTGGGCAAAGCGTCAATATAGGTTGATTTTAATTTGTTTAAAGTTCTATGTTCAAGTATAAGAGGAATTATTGGATGAACATCGTAAATATCTTCTAAAGCCTCATTATCGGTTGAGTAACTTTTTGTCTTTACGGTCTTTTTTGTGGAGGGAAGTTTCATTTTTTCAAAAAGAATAGTTGAAACCTGTTTTGGCGATGAGATGTTAAAACTTACCCCAGCCTCTTTAAAAATTTCCTTTTCAAGAGAGTTAATCATTTTCTCAAAATCACTTGATAAAGTTTTGAGGTATTCAACATCAACAAGGATTCCCCTCTCCTCCATCCTGCAAAGAATTGGAGCGACCTTTAACTCAATCTCTTTGTAAAGTTTTGTCATATCAAATTCTTCAATCTTTTCAAGAAGAGGTTTTGCGACTCTTGCATATTGGCCAGATTTGATTTTGATATCATCGCTTAAAATCGCCTTAAATTCATTCTGATAAAAATTGTTAAGAAACTTAGGGTCTTCAGGATTTAAAAGATAGGATGCAAGTTGCAGGTCATCAAAGGTTTTCACTTCGTAGGCTTTAAATTCCTTTATCATTTTTTTTAGATCAAAAGTAACAAGATTGAGTGAAAGTATCCCATCAAGAATAAAAGGATTTCTTTGACCTATAAAAATCTCCCTTCCATCAGAGAGGTAAAAGTCTCTTTCATCATAAGAAAATCCAACATTTTTAAGTGAAAGAAGGGTCTCAAAAACCTCGTTGCTAAACTTCTTTAAACTGAAAGTCTCCTCTTCAACCCTCTTTTTCTCTCCAAGAAGGGAGTAAAATTCATACTTGTCAAACAATTCCTTAAGTTTTTCTTCGTCTCTTTTACAAATTTCAAAATCTTTAATATTAAATTCTATCGGAACATCTCTTAAAACTGTTGCAAGTTTTTTGGATTCAAGGGCGGATTCAATATTTTCTTTGAGACTTTCCCTGTAGATTTTCCTTTCTATTTGATCAATGTTTGCGATTAAATTATCAAGTGAACCAAATTTTGAGATGAGTTCTTTTGCCCCTTTTTCACCAATTTTCGGAACTCCTTTTATATTATCAACCGGATCTCCCCAGAGTGCGAGAACATCGGTTACAGATTCGGGATACACTCCAAAAAGTTCTTTTACCCCCTCCCTATCAAGAATTGTATTCTCCTTTTTTGTATGAATTATTTTAACATTATCATCAACAAGCTGGAAGAGGTCCTTATCTGCTGTCACTATGATAACCTCATATCCTTCCTTTTTAGCCCTTTCAGCAATTGTCGCAATGATGTCATCTGCCTCATACCCTTCTTTTTCAAGGACTTTTAATCCCATCGCCCTCAAAATTTCTTTCGTGGGTTCAATCTGTTCAACAAGGTCTAATGGAGTTTCCTCCCTGTTTGCTTTGTAGGGCTCATACTCTTTATGTCTGAATGTTGGACCTTTCATATCAAAGACAAAAACTGCATATTTGACATCATTTTCTGAAAGGATTTTCTCAGCCATCTTGATAGTTCCATAAATTGCATTTGTCTTTTTTCCGCTACTCGTTGATAGATTTCTAACGGCATAAAAAGCCCTGAAAAGAATAGAAGTTGCATCAATCAGAAAAATTTTCTCCATATTTCCTCCAGAATATATTTTAATACTAATTTAATTAAACTACCATTCTCATATCCACATCTGCAATACCTCAAAGATTATCCCGGTTTTAGTCTGAACTTTCAAGCATAATTTGTATTCCAAAATAAAAACAAATTTTAGGATTATACCTTGAGGGGTTTAAAGGGACTTGACAAATGGCTATAATAGTTGTATGTTAAAAATGGATGGAGATATTATGGTTAATAAGGTTGATTTTGATGAAAAAATCACCTTTTTTGAAAATCCTTGTTTGGTTAGGGAGGAAAGATGAGATTAGTAAAAAATTTCTATGATGTCTTTTTGAGGGGAAAAGGAAACAGATTCTTTGTCGTAATTTTTACTTTTTTAATTTTATCTTCTTTTCCCGTTTTAGCACAATTAACGGTAAAGGCTACTGCCAATCCAACATCAGGAACAGCACCGCTTGATGTTACTTTCAACGCAACTGTAACGGGTGGAGTCTCGCCTTACACTTTTGATTGGGATTTTGGTGATGGCTCTACCCATGGTACAACCAATCCTGTTACTCACCAATATACTCTTGCAGGGAAATATAGTGTAAGACTCACAGTTACAGATAGTTCCGCGCCGCCTTTATCTACAACAATAGCAGTTGGAACCATCACGGTTTATGTAGCGGTAACGATTGATGCTTCTCCTGAATGTGGAAATCCGCCTTTGAATGTTTGTTTCGAGGGTGGTGCATCAAATGGAACCGAGCCTTACACATACAAGTGGAATTTTGGTGATGGTGCGCCTGCGTATAACACAACTGAACAAAACCCCTGTCACGGGTATATGAATGTTGGAATTTATACTGCAACACTTACCGTAACGGATTCAAAGGGAAATACAGGAACAGCGACTCAAAAAATAGTTGTTTATGTTGAACCCCTCTTTACCGTTACAGCAACCGCAGATGTTTCAACTGGACTTGCGCCACTCAGGGTAAATTTCTTTGCCTCACATTCTTCAAGTCCCTATATTACAGGAAATTACACCTACGATTGGGATTTTGGGGATGGGAGTGATCACTGTTCAGATTTGGCTCCTCAACACATTTACGATACAAAAGGAACATACACGGTTACTTTAACGGTTACTGCAGATAATATTTGCGGTGAATCTGTTTCGTATACAGATACAGTAGATGTACAGGTTCTTGAAGACCCGAGCATCTTTATAACCAAACCCTCAACAGGGACACAACTTTCAGGAAGTCAGTTAATTCTTGAAAGTATAGCCTACACAAGTGGAAGCGTTGTAAGAGTAGATTACTACATAGATGATAGTTATATAGGTTCCGCCACATCCGCTCCTTACAGGCTAATTCTTGATTCTTGCGGTGCAAATGGCACCTATTCAATTTATGCTATGTTGTATGATTCCAAAGGGCACACGGCACAATCGCCCACAGTTAGTGTTACTATTACAAATCCAACCCTTGATGGAACTCACTTTACTCTACAAAATCCCTTCAGAATCAAATTCTTCGGTTCTGGCTTTAAAGCGGGGGCAAAACTTTACTTTAATGGATATGAAGTTCCAAAGACAAAAGTTGTTAGTCCAAACATTGTAATTGCAAAGGGTGGCAATTCTTTGAAGGCGCTTGCCCCGAGTGGTGTGCCAGTAATGGTAACAATCGTCAATAAAGATGGAAGTTGCTCATCGCCGGTAACTTTTCAAAGATAGGCTCAATAAAGGGGCGAAACAGGGGGAAGGTTCATCCTTCCCTCTTTTTTTTCTTTTCTACCCATCCCTCTATATTTTTCTGATTGACTCTTGAAATTGCAAGAGACCCTTCGGGAACATCCTTTGTGATAGTCGTTCCAGCCCCAATGTATGCCCCATTTCCAACTTTGACAGGTGCAACCAGCTGGGTATCCGATCCTATAAATACATTGTCTCCGATTTGTGTTTCCAACTTGTTTTTTCCATCGTAGTTACAGGTTATTGTCCCTGCACCAACATTAGTTTTTGAGCCAATTTTGACATCTCCCAGATAACTCAAATGGTTTGCCTTTGAGCCATCTCCAATTATTGCTTTCTTTGTTTCAACGAAGTTTCCAAGTTTTACATTATTCCCTGTTATCGTTCCCTCTCTTGTTCTGCAATAGGGACCTATCTTACAATTTTTTCCTACTGATGTTTTTTCGATAAGTGAATACTCTCTTATTATTGTTCCGGTATCAATTTTTGAATCTATTATCGTTGAAAATGACATTACCTCGCAACCCGTTTCAATAACAGTTTCACCGCATATTTTCGTAAATGGATTTATTATTGCACCACTTCTTATTGAAACCTCCGGCTCAATCCAAACTGTGTCGGGCATCTTGATGGTAACTCCTTCTGAAAGAAGTTTCCCTATAACTGAAACTCTAAGCCACTCTTCAGCTCTGGAAAGTTCAAACTGACTATTGATTCCAAGGTACCTTTCAGGAATACTTCCTTTGAAGGAGTTAACCTTTTTATTTTTTTCATAAATTAAAGAAAAAAGGTCGGGAAGATAATACTCGCCCTGCTCGTTTTTTGTCGTTATTTTATCAAGGTATTCGAAAATTTCAGGAATTTTCATAAAATAGATACCGCTGTTGACCTCTTTTGTGGTTTTCTGAGCCGGTGTTGCATCCTTTTCTTCAACCACTTTTCTCAATCTTCCTTCAAAATCTTTCAAAACTCTGCCGTATCCGTATGGATTCTCAAGATTTATTGACACAAGCGACGCAATGTCTGAAGATTCAGAAAACATCTTGTAAAAAAACCCCAATTCATCAATGGGAACGAGCGGAACATCTCCTGAAACTATAAGGAGGTCTCCTTCGCCCTCCTCTTCAAGTTGTTTCCTTGCGGTCATTAATGCGTGGGCGGTTCCAAGTTGAGGTTCCTGAACAACTGTTTCCACATCATAATTTTCCAGAGCCTTTTTTACTATTTCTGCCTCATGTCCAACCACAACAATAATTTTTTGTGGGTTGAGTGCAATTATTGATTCAACAAGCCTTGAGATTATAGGCTTTCCCAGAAGAGTGTGTAAAACCTTTGGGGTTTGACTCTTCATCCTCGTTCCTTTACCTGCAGCAAGAATTAAAACAATCTTTTTTCTCATATCATCTCTACCGTTGTTTTAAGAAGTTCAAAAATCGCTTTTTTCAATTTTTTTGGATCGTGCCTTACAACATCCTGTTCAAAAAGAAGATCCCTTTTAATTACAGCCAAATTTAAAGATAAGAGCTCTTCCTCATCAATCTTCACAGGCTCACTTTCAGCCTCTTTGTAGTGGTTTAATGTCGATGTTGACATCTCTCTATCGTTACAAAGAATTGTATCAACTATCCCTTTTCCTCCAAACTTGAAAATTGCCTTAATATGGTCTGATGCTTTAAATCCTGTGGTTTCACAAGGCTGTGTCACCAGATTGCATATATATATCTTTCTTGCTCTTGAAGAGATTATTGCTTCTGAAATGTCTTTTACAAGTATGTTCGGAATTACTGAGGTAAAAAGAGAGCCAGGACCTAACAAAATAAGATTCGCCTCCTTTAAGGAATCAATCGCCCCTTGCGGTGCGGAACAATTTCCCGGTTCAAGGTATATATCAACAATTGTTCCATTTTGAGCGGTTATTTTTTCCTCCCCTTTTAAAACTTTACCATCACTGAATTTTGCTACAAGTTCAACATTCTCTTTTGTCGAAGGGAAAATATTTCCTTTTATTGCAAGAATGTCGTGAATCTTTTCTATTGCAAGAGAGAAATCTCCAAGTATTTCAGCAAGTGCAACTATAAACAAATTTCCAAATGAGTGTCCTTGAAGTTCTCCCTGACTGAATCTGTATTGAAAAAGTTCTCTCATAAGATCGGGGGCTTCTGAAAGAGCAACGAGGCAGTTTCTTATATCCCCGGGGGCAAGTGTTCCTAAATCTCTCCTCAATCTTCCAGAAGAACCCCCAGAATCTGAGACGGTTACTATTGCGCTCAACTTTTCAAAATTTTCACCAAAACCGGAAGGCTTTATTGCTTCAAGTAAAATGGGAAGCCCTGTTCCACCTCCTATTGCCACAACTTTTCCAGGTGATGGATCGTTCATATTCCATTCCTCAAAACAACTTTCCCGTCAAGGACTACGCAACAAAGGGGATTTTGGCCAAAGGGATAAAAGAGGTGAATTGGGTCGCAAACATCCCAGATTGAAATATCGCCTCTTTTTCCAACTTCAATTGAACCTACCTCATTTTCAATTCCAAGTGCATAGGCAGAATTCAATGTTGAAGCCCAGATTGCTTCTTCAGGAAACAATCCCATTCCAAAAACCGCTATATTTAAGACCATAATCATCGAATATGTGTAGGAGGAACCGGGATTCAAATCGCTTGCCACAGCAATTATACAACCTTTTTCAATAAATTTTCTTGCTCTTGCATAAGGTTTTCTTAAAAAGAACGCTGTTGCAGGAAGCAAAACCGCTACGACGCTTTTCTCTTTTAATGAATCAATGGTTTCATCATCCGCCATTAAAAGATGGTCTGCGGATTTGCACCCTATTTCTGCGGCAAGTTTTCCTCCACCATAACATTCAATCTCATCAGCGTGAATCCTTGTTAATAACCTTAACTCTTTAGCCTTTAGCAAAATTTCTCTTGACTCCTCAATTGTGAATGCCCCATCCTCGCAAAAGACATCAGCAAAATCAGCAAGGTTGTTAACTTTGACGAAGGGAAGAATTTTATTTGTTACAAGTTCTATGTAATTTTCTCTTTTATTCCTGAATTCTGGAGGAAGAAAATGGGCAGAAAGGCAAGTAGAGATAACCTTTTGTGCAGGATTTAACTCTCTTAAAACCTTTAGTTGCTTTACTTCATTTTCAAAATCAAGTCCATAACCGCTCTTTCCTTCAAATGAGGTTACGCCATTTTGAAGGAGTTTTTCTTGAGCCTTCTTTGCGCTTGATAGGAGGGATTCAAAAGATGCAACCCTTACATTTTTCATCGTATTTAAAATTCCTCCCCCGCTCTTGCCAATCTCCATATACCCTTTTCCCTCCAATTTCATTATCATCTCGTTCGAGCGGTCTCCTACAAATGGGATGTGTGTATGACAATCAATAAGCCCTGGTGTAACCATTTTATTTTCCGCATTTATAATCTCTTTTGCTTTGAAATTGTCAAGATCGTCATATTTTCCAACAAAGGAAATTTTTCCATCTTTTATCCCGATTGCCCCATTTGTTATGATTGGCAACTCTCTTAAAGACTCACCATTTCTTGGCTTATCGCTTTCACAGGTTACAAGTGATCCGATTGGTGCTATCAAAAGGTCATATTCCTGCATAATTTATTCCTTTGAAATCACTTCAACATTCTCTCTATTTTTCTTTTCCTCAATGGCTTTTACAAGATAACTTAACCTCTCTATCAAATTCTTCAGGGCTGTCAGGGCATTTTCTCTTTCAACTTTGATGTCGAGAATTTCCCTTTCAATCTTATTTGTTCTTAAAAGGGCATCTCTTAAAAATTGATCCGCCCTCAATTCTGCGTCTTTAACTATGTTTTTTGCCTCTTTTTCAGCATTACTCTTTACCTCATCTGAAGTTTTCTGGGCAAGGTAAAGAGCATCCTTCAAAAGATTCTCCCTTTTTTGAAACTCTTCAAGATGCGATGACAATCTTTCCACTTCCTTTATCAACCTTGTATTTTCAACGATCAACTCCTGATAAGATTCAGCGATTGCATTCAAAAACAACTTGACATCCTCTTTATCAAACCCTTTTAATGCCGTTCTAAAATTATGAGTGTTAATTTCGATTGGAGAAAAGTTTTTTTTAAGACTCATTTTCCCTCCTTCTTGGTCCAAAAAGAAATGTTCCAATTCTTACCATAGTTGAGCCTTCCTCAACTGCAACTTCAAAATCATTTGACATTCCCATCGAAAGATATTTAAAATTTTCTTTATCAGGATGAGACTCTTCAATTTCTTTAAATAACTTGTAAAGTTTTTTAAAAAAAGGCCTGCTTTTTTCGGGCTCCTCAAAAAAGGGCGGAACGCCCATAATACCGGTCAGATTCAAATTTTTTGAACTAAAGATTTTTTCTGCAACCTCTTTCAAATTTTCAACTTTTACACCGCCTTTTTGCTCCTCTCCCATATTTACTTCAATCATAACATCTTTTTTTAAATTACCTTTTGTGCAAAAATTGTCAATTACTTCAATAAGTTCTATTGAATCAATTGAGTCTATCGAATCAAAAATTTCAACAGCTTTTTTTGCTTTGTTTTTTTGAAGATTTCCAATAAAGTGATAATTTATTTTTTCCTTTGATTCTTTTGAAATTGAAGAAAGATGTGAAATTGCTTCCTGAACCCTGTTCTCACCAATAAAATGAATTCCTTCTCTGATTGCCTCTTCTATCTCTGAGGGCGTTCTTTGCTTTACAGCAGCCATAATGACGACATCATTGTTTAATAGACACCTTGACTTTGCTTTTTCTATTCGTTCTTCTATTTCTCTAATTCTCACTAATAAATCCATTAATTTCTCCAATATCTAAAATAGGATAAATTGAGATTTATGTCAACCTCATTTTTCTATTTGAGGATACTCTTTAACTATTTCATCGAGGAGAAAAAGATTGGGAGCCATTCTTTTTGCCCTGCGAAAGGTCTCTCTTGCTTTGTCCAGATTACCGTTTTTTATATAAAGAACTGAAAGCGTCGCATAAAGAAAGGCACTTTGTGGCTTTTGAGTTATTGCCTTTTTTATCAAATCAATAGCCTCTTTATATTTCCCCTGCCTTGCAAGGTCAATGCTTTTCTCATATAAAATAATGGGGTCATTACTCGCATACTCTTTTAACTCCTTTTCAAAAATTTCCTCATAATAGTGATTTTTTAATATTTTTGCGGCTAAAAGCCCATTATGAAGTGCAGGCTGATAATTCATTTTTTCTAACCGCATCCTATCAAAAATTTTTATCGCCGCAGCATATTCCCCTTTTTTTAAATATAAAACCCCCTTGTTGTTAAGAACCTCTTTCAAAGATGGCTTTAGACTTAAAAGAAAATCAAGAATTTTTTGAGCGTCGNNGTTAAATCATCTATTTTTTCATAAAATTGAAAATTTTCTTTCTCTCTCAAAAAATCAACGAGTAAAGTTTTTGTGCCATCGTTAAATCCTGCTGCAATATGAGATGAGACTATGTAGGAGCCATCCCTTTCCTCAAAATCTACAATGTTGCTAATATATGCAAAATAAACGGGTAAATTTAAGTGTCTTGCTATGGCAACAAAAAGTCCCGTATAACTCATACAATTTCCTTTTTTTTGCTCATAGGTCTCCTGGGCAGTGAGTGTTTTATGCAAATTGTAGTCAATATTTACTTTCCCGTTTTCGCAAAGGAATTCAAATACTGCCTTGAATCTTGCATAAGGTGGCTCATTCAGATGGACTTTTTTCTCCACTTCCTGCTTCACATTATCACTTATTTCAAAAGGATTTGGAAAAGAAAGTCCCCTTTTCTTTGCAAGTAGAGAAGCCTTTTCAATTTCTAAAAAAGGGGAAAAATTATATTTAACAGCACACGATAGAAAAACAAATATAAAAAAAATGGAAAAATGCTTTAATTTCATCAACTAAATTATCACAGAAGAAATGATAAATGTCAAAATTCTGTATCTATTTCACCTTTGTAGCTGCGGATACTCCGCAACAATATCTCCAAGAAGGTAAAGGTTAGGAGAAATCTTTTGAGCCTTCTTAAATAAATCTTTTGCCTTTATTAAATCACCATTTTTTACATAAAGGACTGAAAGAGAAGCATAGAGAAATGCGCTTCGTGGTTTTTCAGAAATTGCTTTCTTTATTAAATTAATCGCTTCCGCAAGTTTTCCCTGTTTAGCAAGTTCCATACTTCGCTCATAGAGCAAAACCGGGTCATTATTTGAATACTTTTTTAGTTCTTCGGCAAATAGTCGCTCATAAAATTCATTTTTCAAAATTTTTGAAGTTAGAAGTCCGTTATGAAAGGCGGGTTGATAGCCTATTTTCTTTAACCTGATTTTGTCAAACATTTGAAGTGCTTTCTCATATTCACCTTTTTTCAAATACAAAACTCCCCTATTATTCAATAATTCATTTAATGAGGGTTTCAAACTTAATAAAAAGTCCAAAATTTTTTGGGCTTCTTCATATTTTCCTTCTAAAATGTCCACCACAGCAACATTGTTGTAAAAAAGACAATACGCTGTTAAATCGTCTATTTTTTCATAAAATTGATAATTTTCTCTTTCTTTTTCTCTTAAGAAATCAACAAGCAAAGTCCTTTCTCCGTCGTTAAATCCCGCCGCTATGTGAGAAGAAGCTATGTAAGAACCATCTTTCTCTTCAAAATCAACAATGTCATTAAGATGTGCAAAATATACAGGAATCCTCAATTCCCTTGCAATGGAAACAAAAAGTCCCGTATAACTAATGCAATTTCCCTTCCTTTTCTCATAAGTTTCCTGCGATGTGAGATTTTCTTGTAAGTTATAATTAAAGTTAACTCTGTCGTTCTGGCATAAAAAATCAAAAATTTCCTTGAGTCTTAAATATTGAATCTGGTTTTGATTAATTTTTGATGCTACTTCCTTTTTGACATCCTCGCCGATTTCAAATGGATTTGCAAGCGGAAGGCCTCTTTTATTAGCAAGGTCAGAAGCCCTTTTTATTTCCGGAAATAATGGGAAATTATTATGAACGACGCAGGCTAACAAAAAAAAGATTAAAACGAAAAACAAACACCTTACTTTCATCTTAAAGATTATCTTAGAATATATTAAAAAAATCAACCTCAAGACTTTTATTAAACTTTTTTTGAGGGCGCCATTTATTGAAATCTTTTTTACCCTAATCGCCACTTGTTTAAAATTTTTAGTTAATGTATCATAATCTTTTAAAGAGGATTTTTTATGGCTAAACAAAAAGGTAAAGAAATTATTAAGGAGGTACCGATGGAAGGTGATTACGGAGAAGCCTTAGGTATGATTGAAACAAAAGGACTTGTTGCTATGATTGAAGCATCTGATGCTATGGTCAAGGCGGCAAAAGTAACTCTCGTTGGGTGGGAAAAGATAGGCGGAGGCTATGTTACTGCCATAGTCAGAGGTGATGTCGCTGCCTGTAAAGCTGCGACCGATGCGGGTGCTGCAGCGGCAAGAAGAGTCGGTGAACTTGTAACAGTTCATGTCATTCCAAGACCTCATACTCAACTTGAAGATGTTCTTCCTATTGGTAAGTCTTCGCTCAATAAATAGTTTATGAAGTTAGGTAAGGTAGTAGGAACCGTCGTCGCAACAAGGAAAGACCCTCGACTTGAGGGCTTAAAAGAACTTGTTGTCGCTACAATTACCCCCGAAGGGAAGTTTGATGGAAATTATGAAGTAGCGGTTGACACAGTTTCAGCGGGTTACCGGGAGATTGTCATTATTTGCACCGGCTCCTCCGCAAGGATGACTTCAAAAACTGAGAACGCACCCGTTGATGCTACGATAGTTGGAATTGTTGATTCAATTACTTTAGATGAAAAATGAATGTCGGAAAGGTAATTGGCAGGGTTGTATCTACAGTTAAAGACCCAAATCTTGAAGGGCAAAGGATACTTTGTGTAGAGCCCTTAGGAAAAAGGGAGCCCTCTTTTCTCGCTCTTGACTGCGTTGGAACAGGTGCGGGTGAAACTGTCCTTTACACAACAGGAAGAGAGGCATCTTACGCTTTTCTACCAAAAACAGTTCCCTGCAATGCAGTAATTGTTGGCGTCGTTGATGAAATAAGGGAATTTACAAAATGATGATAGGAAGGGTCGTGGGAGAAGTCGTCTGCACTCAGAAGTTCAGGACTTATGACAGGGCAAAAATTCTTCAGGTTGAACTTCTTGATCTTAAGGGAAAAAGCAGACATTTTGTGATGAGTGCGATTGACCTCGTTGATTCTGGACCGGGCGATAAGGTTCTTGTTTGCCTTGAGGGGCAGAGTGCGGTTGATGCTATTGGAGTTGAGGGAAACCCCGTTGATGCTGTCATAATTGGTGTAATTGATGAAATCAAACTTATTGAAGATGTGAATTAAATGAAGAATGCTGAAGAAATTGCAGAAAATGCTTTAAAAATTGCAGAAAAGGGAAACAGATCAATCTTGATTGATGATGGGATTGAGAAAGTTGCACAACGGTTTATCAAAGGCGAGCCTCTAATTTTAAAAAAAGGAGGTGAATCAATCTCTGAAAAAAATTTATTCGAATTACTTTCATCTCTTTCAAGAATGGGGGTTCAAGTCTTGATTTCTTCAGAAAAAGAAGAGATGAAGCCTCAAAATAGCGAAAGTTCTTTTAAGTGTTCACCGCTTGAAGAAATTTACACTGAAATAGTTGAGAAGGAGGCACCCTGTATAATTGAACCCACCAAAAAATGTATAAATTGCAATGGAAGATGTAGAACATTGGGATTCTAATGAAGCCGTTTATCGTTGTTACAGCAAAACTTCCCGGAACTGCAGTTTCAACTCTTAAAAAAAAATTCAAAGTTAAAGAATACAATTTTAAAAAAACCTTAAATGAAGATGAACTACTTTTAATTTTAAAGGATGCCGATGGAGCAATAACCCTTTTAAGCGATCCTGTTACAAAAAGGGTTTTGGAAAATTCAAAGGTTAAAATTATCTCAAACTATGCGGTTGGTTACAACAACATTGATGTCCAATTTGCCACTGAAAAAGGAATTGCCATAACCAACACTCCCGATGTTTTGACTGATGCTACCGCTGATATTACACTTTCTTTAATTCTTTCCGTTTCAAGAAGAATTGTTGAGGCGGATAAATTTGTTAGAAAGAGAAAATTTAAAGGTTGGGCTCCACAACTCTTTCTTGGAATGGATTTAAAAGGAAAGACAATCGGCATAATTGGAATGGGAAGAATAGGTAAGGCTGTTGCAAGAAGATGCATTCCCTTTGGCTTGAAAATTCTCTACACTCAAAGAAAGAGACTTATTCCATCTGAGGAGGAGGCACTCAACGCAACCTTTATAGATCTTGAAAAACTTTTACAGGAATCGGATATCGTCTCAATCCACTCTCCACTAACAAAGGAGACTGACAATCTTCTTAACAGGGAAAAAATTTTTTCTATGAAAAAAGGTGCGATTTTAATAAACACCGCAAGAGGACAGATAGTTGATGAGGAATCCTTATGCGATGCACTTAAAGAACATCTTTTTGGAGCGGGGCTTGATGTTTATGAGAAGGAACCGGTAGTAAATTCACGGCTTTTAAAGATGAAAAATGTAGTTTTACTTCCACACATTGGTTCATCAGGAAGAGAAACGAGAGAAGAGATGGCAGAAATGGCTGTAAATAGCATAATTTCATTTTTTGAGGGAAAAACTCCCGTAAATATTATCAAAGAACAGAAAAATGGCTTCTAAATTAAATAGAAGTGACCTTGAAAATCTACAATTAACGCCTTATGAGAGTATTAGAGATTCTCTTCAATCAGGAGACCTTCTTTTCGCTTCTGGAAATTATCTAATTTCAAATCTAATTCAAAAATTTACAGATTCCCCATTTAGCCACATTGGGATAATTTTTCCTGTTAAATCGCTTGATAGGGTTCTCCTCCTTGAGAGTGTAGAAGATTATGGAGTTAGGTTTGTTCCGCTTTCAAAATATTTAAATGACTATGAAAAGGGAAAACCCTATAACGGAATAATTGTTCTTACAAGAGTTGAAGGTTTGGACAGAAAAAAGATGGAGGAAATAGCAAAGTTTGGAATCGATCAACTTACAAAAAAGTATGACACTGAGGAGATTGGTAGAATTGTTGCCAGGATTGCTTTAAACAAAGGAAAGAGGAAGAGGGATAAAGAATACATCTGCTCTGAACTTGTCTATGAATGCTTTTTAAAGACAGGTGTTGAATTTCCTTACGATAAAAGAGGATTCATCTCTCCTGAAAATATCTGGGAAGATGAAAGAGTAACCTTGTTTGCTCGAGTTTTGTAAGTTAAAAATCCGATATTGCGGTAAGCCTTTATTGTCAAAAAATAATTGCAAGAAAAGATTAGGTGTAAAATTTTTGTTGCGTTTCCTGATATTCGTTTCATAAAAAGTTTGTTTGAACGGTAGGAGCTCAATTTCCCATTAAAAAACAAACAAAACAACGCTGGTAAAACCTGTGGCTACAAATTGAGGCTTGATAACATCAAAACCTCCTTTACGAAAAAATGACTTTTAGATTACCTTTTCAACTTTTGTATCAACTTTAAATGCCAGTCCCTTACCATAAATGGCTTCTCTAATGACTTAAACAGAAAAGCGCAGCAAATTACAACGATTGGAACACTTATAATGATTTCAGAAAGAACTATTGAATGATAGTCCTGAAGGTGAAAAAATTTGTGTTGAATCCTTCCAAGCAGTGATACAAACTGAAAGTGGTAAAGATAGGTTGTATAGCACATCCCTCCAATGGTTAAAAGATATTTGTTTATCGCTATTTTGTTAAGGAAAGTTCCCCTGAAAAAACAGATATAAAGAAAAAGGAAAAGAAATGGCAATAAAATCTTTTGATAGATTTTGCTTATCATTATAAATAGAATAACAAAGGCTAAAATTATCCCGATGAAATCAAAAAACTTGCTTTTTTCAACCTTTCTCTTCCAATCAAAAAGATAAATATCTGTAAGAAGAAATCCTGCAAACAAATAGTTTGCAGAACCTACAAAAAAAAGGTGATACTCTCTTGTCCCAAAGAAAAAAGCAAATAAAATAATCGCAAGAGAAAGTATCGCCCTTCTTAAAAACTTGCTCTTTAGAAGAAATATAAGCGATAAAAAAGGAGCAATTAAATAAAATTGCACCTCAACTTCAAGAGACCACGCCACCCCGTTTATTAGACTTTGATCATAATAGACCGCATTATGAAGATAAAAAAGGCTAAAAAATAGGTGCTTAATTAATGTCCAAACATTTTCACCACTTATGTAAATCATAAAGAAAAAGATTATTATAAGGTTTGCAAAATATGGCGGTTCAAGCCTTGTAATCCTTCTTAAGTAATATTTTGTTAAAGGGAAAACCGTTCCCTTCGTCACACACTTTTGAGCAAATTGTTGGGAAAGAATAAAACCGCTTATCACAAAAAAGAGCGGAACTCCGTAGTGTCCCTGACCTAACAAAACATTTAAAAATGATTTTTCTGCCTGCAATTTTACCGCCTGAGAGCAGTGGGACAAAATGTATTCATTTATATGAAACAAAACGACACTTATGACAGCAAAAAACCTTAACCCATCTATTTCAGGAACAAAATCTCCGCTTGAAGTTATCCTTCCAAACTTTTTCAGTATCTCATCAATATTTATCTTCATATTAAATCATCTTGTAAAATAAAAGCAGTCGGATTGAAAATGAGGTTCTTCTTCATCCGTTACTTTGATACATACGGGAATTCCTTTTGGAAGCATCTCCTTCAACGATTTCCCTTTTTTTGCTATTATTGTATAGACATCCTTTACAGTTGTTGTCGGCACAGGAACGCCGTCAATGGTCACCTCCGCGTAGCAAGTATATGGGCCGATGAAGAGATTATCCCCTGATATTTTCAACTTGAATGGGTCCTGCATTTTTTCCACGGAATAGATGACTGGGCAGAATGTGTTCAACCCTGTGGCATAAGAGGGATTGACGAAGCCATACGGAGTTGTGTCCACGCAATCCACCTCAAAATCCTGCACTTCAAAAGAAATGTTTTCAACTGGTATCTCCACATCTTCCCATTCCAATTCAAAGTTTTCCATCCAACTGCATCCCCCTGATATTTGATTGTTCATCCCCGTTTTTATCAGAATAATTTCATCGCTTTTACCAATATAATTCCCCACATTTTGAGCCCATCCTACAAAAGCGATGTTTCCATCCTCCGCAAAAGTGGCAACTTTGTTTTTGCTTAAAAATGTTCCTACGCCCGGGCCAAATGGAATAAGATACGAAGTCGCGGCTTTCCCCATTGTACCATCCTCATTAAATGAAAAAAATGTCTTGCCATACGCCATCAACCATTCGCCGTTCCCCTTCTTCATAATTTGATGACAATATAATGGATGGTTAACCAGCCTTTTTGCCCAAAGCAATTTACCGTCATCACTGAATCTTAAGACTTCTGGATGACTATAAATATCAGATGTCTCTGGACGCAAACGATTTGTTGCCACAATGAACCCTCCCGAATCCGCTTTTTTAACATCTTCCATAAAGTTCTGCGCTGTGCCATCAAAGTCAAAAATCTTCCTACACCATATCAGGTTCCCATCTTTATCAAAACGATATAAAGCGCTAGAGGATCCCGCGAATATTCCGCCATCATCAAGCCCTACTATAGCGTCAATAGAATCATCTTTATAGAACTTTTTCTGCCAGAGCACATTCCCATTTGTATCAAGTTTCAATAAAGAAGGATAGCAATGTAAATAATTATCATACCACCTTCCCCCCACCACAAAAGTGCCATCTGCCATTTCTTCAGTTAAAGCATATAACGCAGATGAAAATCCGAAATTTAATGCCTCCTGCCAAATAACATTTCCACTATCGTCTATTTTTATAACCCACCCCGTTATTAATTTCTCAAAACTGAAAGATATAATGAGTATTATGTAGTGGTTATCGGCGGTTTTTATCACGTTCGTAAGATAGTCGCTGCCCCACCCTCCAAAGGTTTTTTGCCAGACTATCTTTCCCTCCGAATCGACCCTTATTGCTATGGTGTCAACATAATCAAACCTTCCGTTTCCAAAACTTTCGGTCTCCCCCAAAAGTAGGAATCCTCCGTCTGGCGCCGCAACAATCAGACCGCCGTGTTCTGCTTGAGAACCTCCATATATTCCAAAAACCTGCCCGGGAACCAACTGAGAATAGATGGAGTCGCAAAAAAAGACAAGTAGGACAAAACCATAAATAATATTTTTTTTCATTCAAACCTCCATTATAGCCTCCGCCGGTATAACCAGCGGAGGCTTTTCAAATCAACCAAAACTATTGCTTCGGTGTTACCTTAAAATCCTGTCCCGTGTGAGGATTATCATTTTCTTTCACTTTAATTTTCCTCTTTGCAGGATCAAAGGTGTGCAAAATTCTTTATGGTTAATAAATATTTCTGATTGAAGATAGATCGTGCCAATCAATTCTTTAGTTGCTTTCTTTTTTATTAAACAAAGAAAATAATTCAAACTTACTTTCACAATTTTAAATATATTCCCTTTAGAATTCTTTGTCAAGAAAGTTTATCTCTTCTTAATAGAATTAAAAATTGTGATAAATCTTTATCATCATTGAGCCATAGTCAAAAATTGTAGATTTTTTAAAGGCTATAATTTACCTGCGTCAAATCAAGCTATAATTAAATGCGAACTTTTAGGTTGTTATCATTTTAATTTTACATCTTTAAATTCAAAACCCACATCTTTCATTTTTAGATAGAGGTTCATAATGTCTGAAATATCTCCTTCAATGGATCCCTTTGCCTTTAATTCGTAGTTATGCTTCGGTGCGTATAATTCTATTTCTTCTTCTTCGTTGTTATATTTCTCAACCACTCCCTTTTTTAATTTAATATATTTTTCATTTTCTTTGAGAAGATTCTTTGCGATTTCGCCCCTTTTTTTATCATAAATTTTCAAGACAAAGTTAGCGTTCACAGATGTCCTATTTTTAGTTTTCCTCTGCCTGCAAATTATCCCCTCTTTTTCACACAATTTTGTAGCTTCGCAAAATAGTGATAAATCCTCTTCTTTGATTAGAAGATGTAGTATCTCTTCACCGGGATGAAGGAACTCTTCAAGGTTTTCAGAAAAATCATCGTTTTCAAGTTCAATTTTTTCAAGGTTCATTATTGGCGATTCACTCCCTTTTCCTCTAAAGTATCCTTTAATAAAACCTTCGCACAAGCCCTTTTCGCATTCAACAACAATTTCAATGAACTTCGTCATTTTTATCCTCTTAAGAAAATTAGTCCCACAAGGAAGAATATTGGTATCAAAATTGGTAATGACCACTTAAAAATGTAGCCTAAAAATGTTGGCATCTTCACTCCATTTTCTTCTGCTATTGATTTGACCATAAAATTTGGGGCATTCCCAATGTATGTGTTTGCACCCATAAAAACGGCACCTATTGAAATTGCTTCAAGAAATAAACCCTTTTCTTGAATAAGAAGGTTTATTGCCTCCCTTTCAGGAATTTGAGAATAAAAGGTACCCAGAGCCATATTTAGAAAGGTCAGATAGGTTGGGGCATTATCAAGAAAGGAGGATAAAAATCCGCAAAGCCAGAAATATTGAATCGGTTCATTTATTCCTCCAACAAGAAAACCAAGATGTCCTTTAGCACCTGCCCTTAATATTTCAAGTGCAGGAATCATCGTAACGAAAATCGCACCGAATAGTATCGCAACCTCTTTTATCGGCTCAAAGGTGAATCTATTTTCCTTTCTGTACTCCTTTTTTGTTGTTAAAAGAGAAACTATCCCGATTATAACTATCATCATATCTCTTAAAAGATCCTGAAAATTAATATTTACTGATAATACCTTCAATTCACTGAGATTAGTATAACCAGAAAAAATAACTGATAGGACAATTAAAAGCAAAAGAAAAAAATTATTCAGTCCACAAAGTTTTATTTTTTCTCTTTTCTTTTTTGTGAGAGTTTTCAATATGGGGTAAAGATTCTCTTTCTTAAATAGGTTGTAATCAATTATGAAAAATATAATCAAAAGAATGGCGGACACAAATATAAGTGGCAAAAAAAGCCTCAATGTCCACAAAAACGGCACTCCGCTTAAAAATCCTAAAAAAAGTGGAGGGTCTCCAATTGGAGTGAGAGAGCCGCCTATATTTGCAACAAGAAAAATGAAAAAAATAAAAATGTGGGTTTTATACTTCCTTTTTTCATTTGCCCTAAGAAGTGGCCTTATAAAAAGCATTGCAGAACCAGTAGTTCCCATAAATGAAGAAAAGAATGTGCCAACTAAAAGCAAAATTGTGTTAAAAATGGGGGTTCCAACAAGAGTCCCTTTGAAATAGATTCCACCTGAAACTGTAAAAAGCCCCCATAACAATATCAAGAAGGGCAGATATTCAAGTAAAAACATTCTTAATATTTCAACCATTGCAAGAGATTTATAGGCTAAAATGAATGGAATGGCGAATATTAATCCCCATAAAAGGGAAATTAGAGGATACCTTTTATGCCAGAAATCGGGAAAAAAAAGCGGAAAAAAGGAAATTGACAGTAAAACTCCAATAAAAGGCAGGACAGAATAGAGTGGAAGATTCTCCTCCAATTTAACTCCTTCAGATGAAAAGATAGTTACAGGAAAACTAAGAAGGAGTATTAAAAAAAATTTTCTCACATAATTTCTCTTTTTACAAAATTCCTCGAGAGTGAAGTGGCGTCAAGGATAAGTTTATAGTTTCCTTCTTCATCAAGTTTCAAAATATGAATGAATGTTCCACTCGCTTTTGGTTGTGCACCTGTTGCCTTTGCATACCCGATAAAGACTACGAGGTCCTTAGAATCAGATGAAAATGTGTATTTAAGTTCACCATCAATTCCACCTTTTAAAGCGACCGCTCTTATAAAAACCTGCTTGCCTCTTTCAGCTTTGGAAAGTTCTCTTACCTTGATTATATTTTTATCCCCGTAATCCTTATAGACCTTTGCTTCACCCATCTGTTTTAGATTGGTTAAAATTTCTTTTTCAATATCTTCAAACCTTTTTTGCGGGTCTTTACCTTTTGCAATGGAAATTTTTTGCATTTCATTAGGTAAATCTTCATCTAATCTTGGTGACAAAAAGGTTTTTTGATGAACCACTATCTTCCATTTCCCCTTTATTTTTTGCCACACATTTATGTAATAGCCATAAAAAAGAGGTTTCCCTGAAAATCTTTCCTCAAAAACACCAAAAACAAACCCGAGGTCTTCAGAAGAGGAAATATAGAGTTTATCGGGATAAAAAATTACATATTTATTTTCTTCAATATTCTTTAAACTTTCTTTTAAAGGCAGAATCTTTGTTCCAACCATAAGACAATCATTCTTTGCAAAGGATTTTATTGCATTCTTAAAACCATCCTTTGAGGATTTTAGATCAAAATTCGTCTCTTCGGTTGCAAGATCAACATCTTTGGCAAAAAGTGATAAAGAAAGAAACAAAATCACAAAAGAAAAAATCAACTTCTTCATAACATCCTCCAGAATTTAAGATTTTATCAGAAAAACTGATTTTTTAAAACTTTTGTTAGCACTTTAGTGGATCAACAAGGATTGTTTTCTTAAAAGGGATTTCAATCTCATAAATCCTATCATCCTTTGTTTCAACCTGATTTCCGAGAGGGTCAAAAAGATAATTCAAAGCACCAAAGAACTCTTCATTTTTATTTTCAAGGTGTGAAATTGAGCATCCTCCAACATAGACGGCATTTTCAATAGCCCTTGCTTTAAGCAAAGTTTTAAAAATCTCATCCCTTCTTAAGGGCCAGTACGCAGGAACTATGAGTAAATCAATTTTATCTTTCATTCGCAAACTTCTTGCAGATTCAGGAAATCTCAGGTCGTTACAAATTATAACTCCCAAATTGCAATATTTTGTCTTAACGCTTTTATACTCTTCACCCTTTTCCCACATTTTATCTTCACCATTAGGTCTAAAAAGGTGGACTTTATCGTAAAACAAAATCTCCTTACCATCTAAAAAGAGAAGGGCTCTGTTTCTTTTCTTTTCACTAATTGTTCCAAAGATAAAAACTATTTCCTCATAAGTTCTTGAGATTTCTTTAAAAATTTTTCTCGCCTCTTCTGGAGTAAAAGAAGAGTTGTATCCTGTTAAGAAAAGTTCAGGGAAGACCACTATTTTTGCCTTTTCCTTAAAGGCAAATTCTGATTCCCTGTAAATTCTTTTAACATTTTCCTTTTTTGTAGTTGATAAAAATCTTGAAAGGTATATTTTCAACTCTTCTCTCCTTCTTCATTTTTTAAAAATTTTGCAAAGTAAAGAATAATGGCAACAGAAAGGTAGGCTAAGAAATATTTTGGATTTAATCTTAAATCGAGAATTGTATCTGATGGTGTAAATTTAAATGTATGCATTAAGCCAATTAGAGATAAAAAGGCACCAATGAGGGCAACAAAAGATGCTTTTACAAATTTTCTATCAATTATAAAAACAGTAAGTGCAGATAAAATCATTGCGCTAAAAATAAAACCCTGCTCTAATGAAAATGCACCTTCTGCCCATATATCAGTTTTTTTTAAAACTTCAATTATTGAATCTGAAAAGGGTGAAGAATTCCCCGCCCTCAATCCACTTTTTAAAAGCATCGCACCCCAACCTGCAACTGCAGGCAAAATTCCAATTACAACCGCAGGAGCGTGCCTTCTTTCTGTCGATTGAAATGCTTGAGATGAAATAACTATCCCAATCCACAAAACAATTGCCATCCCCGCATCAATTGGAATAAAGTGGGCAATTGTAGAAAATGTTCCACTCAAACATACAACTATAAAAAAGAGGCAATTCAAAATACTGTATCCCGCCCTTGCCCCTAATGATTTCCAGCCTGGATGACCAATATAAATAGTTGTAGGAAAGCAGGAACCAAAGAGAGCTGCAACCAGCGTCCCTATTCCATTTACCGCAAGGGAAGGAGTCGTTTTATAGGAATCACCAGCAGCCTCAGCCGATTCAATGTTCTGCAAAGAGCCGATTAAATTGAAAAGACCCATTGGGACAATTACAGAGAGGTAGGGCAAAATGTATCCCGATTGACACGATTTTACAATTTCACTAAATTGAGGCAGAGGCAAAAAGAAGCCAAACAAAGGGGTAAAAGGTTCTTTTGAAACGATGTCTGTTAAGTAGGATAAAATCGTTCCAACAATTACTGCGACAAGACCGCCTGGAAGCCCAAAAGGAAACTTAACTTTTCCGAAATATGTTAAAAGAATTATTGAAAACGTTACAAGCCCAACTATAGGGTGGGCAAATGTTCTAAAGAAAAAGCCAAGTGAAATAAATCCAAGTGCGATACCAGAAAGGGTTGAAAGAAGTGCGGCGCGGGGAGTTGCCTTTCTTATCTTTTCACCGATAAATGCACCTAAAAATTCAATTATTCCCGAACCGATGCAAGCGATGAGTCCTGCCCTCCACGCTACAAGGTAAGAATCTTTAACTCCCATAGCATCCGCCTGAATTTTTACGGGAAGCATAACAAGAAAAATGTAAGCAAACAGAGATACAGTATTTATTCCATAAGGGAGGGCACAGTGGTCTTCCCTTTTTGTACTTTTAGAAAGCTTTATTGCCTGATATGAATAAAATAAATTCCCGACAAGAAGTGAGATTGCTACTCCCGGTAGAACTTTCTCATAGACAAAACTTCTTGGAAATTGCAAAAGGGTTGTTAAAAGGCTTTCAATGAGTAAAACCTGAACGAGGTTATCAAGGGCAAGTCCAAAGAATCCATCAATGTCGCCTTTGACAAAAATCTTCATTTTAAAAAAGGGGTGCAAAAGCACCCCATAAAATTAAACTTCCTCTATCGTTTCAAGGATATTTATATTTCTTTTCTTCAGTTCTTCAAGAAAGAGTTTGTAGTTCTCTCCATAAATTGCATCTTCAGGAGGGACGCACCCCTTCTCTTTGATCAAACCTTTGCCTATAAAGACTCCTCCTATTGCAGCAGGAAATCCCGTAACTCGTCCCATAGATGAAATATTTAAACTTTTGTCAGGGGTATCCCACATGTAATGCTTTATTACAACCTTTTTACCATTCAAAATTCCGTAAGTCGTGTTGTACATTACGCACACATCAGTATCGCCCTCTTTTGCCCTCAACTTTGGTTCAACGCAGGCAAGAAAAACCTCCCTTGGAACAACCTTTTTCCCGCCAACTTCAACCGGTTCAATTGACAGGACTCCGCACTCCTTCAGGGTGTCAATTCCAGCGTAATGGCCTCTCCACCTTACTGTCTTCTCGGCAAAGTAGTTGAGGTTTGGCCTTGTGTAGATAAAACTTGGCATCCCCGGAGTTACGGCACATTCAAGTTCCTCATTGAGTCCAAATTTGTCAAACACAAACTGCTCTCTGTCAATCAAGGCTGGAACTTCAACCCTTTTTCCATCTTTTAGAATGAAGAGTTTAACATTGTATTCCCTCAAAACATGTGAAAATGCCCATGTGATCATATACTTGAGAGGCTTATCCTTTGCACTTTCCTTTGAAGGAATACCTCCAACTCTTGCAACTGCCCATTCTGCTTTATCAAGTTTCCTCAAAGCATCTCCAACTGTGAGGTTACTCAGTCCGGGGGCAAATCCAATTCCATCAAGGAATGTTACACCATTTTTGAGTGCAGTTTCGTGAATCCACTCTCCATACTCCTCAAGAGTCATCCCTTTTGGAAGGTCAAGCCCTTCCACTTCATACAAATCTGGCTTTCTGTGGTATTCTTCAAGCATATCAACAACATTTATCGGGGCTTCAACACAGGCTGAAATAACTGAATAACTTGTATGTCTATCAGGTAGTGTCGAAATGCCAACATCGTATCCTTTAACTGCCTTCATTACAGATTTTTTGTCATCTGTATTTCCTAAATGAATCACCGTTTTTGGACTTTTAAGCCATTTCTTTGTCTCTTCTAAGGCTTCTTTTCTTCTTCCAAAAAGTCCCACCTCTTCAACATCATCGTTTTTGCAGAGGTCATAAGCGACTGCTCTTCCCATTTTTCCATTTGCTCCGAAAACAATAATCTTCATTTGTTCCCCCTTTCTAAAGTGAACGAATTATAAAAAATAAGTTAAAAAACATTTCATTTATCCCTGTGAATAAACTTCCCTGCATGTAAAGGGCTCAAGGTCATTTTCAAGAGGACATCCTCCCCCACATAAGGAGAGATGAGCACATTCTTCACACTCTTTTAAAGGCTTTTGAGGAACTCTCAATTTTTTGCACAACTCATTGTTCCATATATCCTTAAAATCGTCTTTGAGAATATTCCCAACGCTTTTGTAGTAGGATTGGCAGGGAAGGACATCTCCATCTGGTTCAATCGCAATAGAGAGTCTTGCTGCGGTGCACTGCTTTACACCAAGCCCCATTTCAAGAGGATTCAGTTCGCAATATCTTGTTGGTGTGTACCATATAAACTTCATATCGTTTGCCCTTGCCTCTTTTGAAATCTCTTCAAGCACAGGGATTATCTCCTCTTTTGTCAGATGGAGTTCAGATTGGACCGCCTTCCCGGAAAAAATAATTGAGTTAGCAGCAAATGTATTAATCCCAAGATTTTTGAGGAATGAGGGAAAATCCTTCATTGTATCCTTGTTTGTTTTAACTATTGTTGTATTTGTCATTGTAAAAATTTCAGATTTTAAAGAATTTTGAAGCCCGAGTAGTGTCTCTTTAAATGCCCCTTTTTCTTGCACCATTTCATCGTGTATCTCCTCTTTCGGAGATTCAAGTGTTATTTGAATGTGGTCAAGCCCGCATTCTTTCAAATTTTTCACATATTCTAAATCTTTAAGTTTTCTTCCATTTGTGTTAAGTCCTGTCACAATCCCCAAATTTTCAGAATAGCGGATCAATTCATCAAGAAATGGAATCAAGGTTGGCTCTCCACCAGTGAAGACTATATGAGGAATTCCTATTGCCTCAATTTTTTTTATAACCTCAAACCATCTCTCTTTATTAAGTTCTTCTACTTTTCTTTGAGGCTCGTTGTAACAGTGAGAACATCTGTTTTGACACCTGTAAGTCAAGGCAACATCAACCCTCATTGGCGCTGAAATCTCTTTTGTATAAGGTTCATCTAAAGAAATCCCAAGATCTGATAGAGGGCAAACTTTATCTGTCTTTCCTAAAGTATTGATGATTTGGTAAAGACTTTTCACATCTTTCTTTAGTTGATCTCGCCCAACCCTATATCTTTTTTTCATAAGAGTTATTGTCTCTTCTTCATTCAACCCATTTATGAAATGGTAGGCAATTTCAGTCGCAGTTCGGTTGAGATGAAGAATCCTTGAGGCATTCAAACTCAAAATCCCCTTTTCATCCTCTTCAACTCTTAAGTGTGCTCTAAAAGTTGCCCCATCAACTTCAAACCTTCCAGAGTATAAACCCTTCTTAACAGGCATTTGCCTTTTAAAAACATCAAAAAGACTCATCTTCCACCTCCCGCACAGGCACACGCACACCCCGCACAGGCGCAGGCACAGGCACAACCCCCACCGGAATAGCCACCACCACCAGAAGATTTTGGAGCAGGGTTTGTTACATCGGTAACCTTTGTTGAAAGTCCCGGCAGAGAATTGGCAAGAGTACTCGAAAAATTCTCAAGAGAAGAAACAAAATTACCTGCTGAGGTTAATATACTTCCTGAAGATTGAGATGGAATCGTTCCACCTCCTCCACCTCCTTCATAATGATGACCAAAAATTGGTCCATAGACAATTGGAATTGGGAAGTTATCAGATGGGAATCTTTTTAATGACTCCTCTTTAAAATCTTTATCAGCAACAAGCCATTCAAAAGCATCCTCATAGTTTTCCTTTCCCACCTGATCCCACGCCTTTTTCATTATTTCCTTGTAGTAGAGGAGGGTCTTCTTTCTGCTAAAACCCTTCATCTTTTCTGTAACCCTCTTTATCAAATCAACAAGAATTGTTTTAGCCTCGCCCTCATTAATTTTTTGATCATCTTTTATTGCTTTTAAAAGTTCCTTTTCATAAGACAAATCTGGCTCTTTATCACCAACTTTTTCTATCTTCAATGTTGGCTTTGTTGAGACAATTTTAATATAACCCTTTCTCAACATTCCAAAAAGGATTAAAGAAAGAACTTTATTTAAAGGTTCCTCCATCAAAACCGCAACTTCTGGAACTGTTAATCCTCTTCTTATTTCAACACCATCCATTCCAACTGAAGGAGGAAGGTATTGCATTTTTCTTCTATAGCCGTTTATCGCTCCCATAATGAAAATAAAAATAAAAAACACTATAAAACAACAGGGAATATTTGCAAAAAAGAACTTTAGAAAAGAGCCAATAAGCGCACCAAATGATTTTAAAACCTTTTCAAAGGCAGAAACCTTAATAACCTCTTTGACATATTTTTTGGGAAAAGATGCACCAAATGTGTAGCCTTTTGATGGAGAACCGTTTTCAACAATCCACTCATAGACCACTCTACCATCTTTATTAACCGATGCTCTGGTAAAGGGAGTTTTGTGGTATCTCACCTCATCCGGTTTTGTTCCTATTGGAAACAAAAATTGACAACCAACCCTCGTCGTTCCACTTGTATATTCTGAACCAAAATAGGTTGTCATAAAAACTACGCTTGCATAGTTTGGATCTTTCTCATCCTGATAAATCCTCTTTTTTGTAACGATTGAAAAGTCAAGAGTTCCCTCTCTATTAGAAGGAATCGCTTTGTTATCAAGATGAACCTCAACTCCAATTGGGATTGCAGACGACTTTAAAATCGTCTTTAATTTTGCACCATCTATAAAGGCTTGACCGCTATTCAAGTCGTAATTGTTATCGGGAAGCCCTATGTCAACTATATCAATTGGCTGTCCATAATTTTTAAATGTTATTGAGTAATGAATTAAGACAGATGAGTCGGGCTTTATATCAAGAGTTGAGAAATTTCTGACAACCTCAAACTGATAAGAGGCATAGAGGGAAAGAGTAAAAAACAACAAAATAAATATTGCTATTTTCTTTACCATTTTGGTGCTTCTTCAATCAAAAACGATCCACCGCAGTAGGGACACTTTAAACTTAGAGTTCCCTCCGGTGAAAGCGCTGTTGTTGATGGGTCAATATTTGCACCACAGTGGGGACATTTTATAGGTTTGACATTTATCTCTCCGGGTGGCTCCTGTTTTGAAAAAGTTTCCTTTTCAGATTTTCCTATTCCTCCTTTGAATGGAATAAAAGCAAGGGCAAAGAGAATTACACCAGCAAGTGAAAGAAATCCCCCAAAGAATAGCCTTACTCCCATCTTCCCTTGAGAAATTGCCTCAGGGTCAAATGCGGAAAGGAGAAATATTAACCCTAAAAAAAAGAAGGGGAGACTTAACAAAATCAAAAGAATTTTTACACCAATTTTCATTGTTACCTCAAAAAAGATATTTTATCACACTTTTTTTAAGTCAACACAAGTTTTACAAACAAATTTAAGGCTCTTTGTTTTCTTTAAATTTTATTGCCTCTATCTGTCCCTGTCTTGCTATGTCCGATGACCTTGCAAGGATTCTTGCCATCTCTTGCGGTGCGTGAAATCCCATTGAATTTTCTGACATTGCAAAATCAAGATACCACTGAGCCTTTCTTTGACATTGAAAAGATTTCTCCAACTCTTTTTCAGTTGCCCCCGATTCTCTTGCTTTCGCTATTTCTTTGATCAAATCTTCAACCGCTCGTCCCGCATCTTTAAGAAGTTCGCAGTTTTTATCCTGTATTCCATTTACCCTCTCCTCAAGTTCCTTTTCGGGGAAGAAATGGCAAACCTGACACGCTCTATTTATATTTAAAAGTGGGCTTCTTACCCAGTGGTCTGAAACTTTTGAAGCACCCGTTCTTATGTAGGGCATATGACAATCTGCACAGGCGACTCCCGCCCTTGCGTGAACTCCCTGACTCCACACTTCAAAATCCGGGTGTTGTGCCTTTAAAACCTTTGCGCCTGTTAGTTTATGTTCAAAATCGTAGAAATTGTCTCCATCTGGAAATTTCTTTTCATTCCAGTACGCTTCAATATTTTCAACACCCAACCCCTTTCCCCACGGAACTTCAAGGGGCATCTTTGCTGAACAGTAGTATTCAGTGTGGCACTGGGCACAAACAAAACTCCTCATCTCATTTCTTGATGCTTGAGTGTTGGGATTGTAGGGTTCGCTTCTCTTCCCATCTCTAAAGATTTTAATTGATGGGAGAAATGGAACATCCGCATCTGAATTTGCAAATCTTTGAATCCCCTGAATGAATGCAGGTCTTGTAACTCTCAAGTTCATAGTTTTTGGATCGTGACAATCAACACAGGAGAGAGGAAAGGCGTGCCCGATTTTGTGAAGGGTTTCCGAAGCCTCTTTGAAAGAAAGTTTGTAACTCTTTTCAAAACCTGCAAAGACATCGCCGTTTCCAATATGTTTATAAAAGGGGATTACTGTCGCATGGCAATGGAGGCAGGAACCTGTTTGCGGAACTGTCTGTCTTTTTGTCTGTTCCTGATCAATTAGCATATATTGATGGCCTCTTCTTTCCCTGTAATCAATAGCAAATGCGTATCCCTGATAAACGGTTCTTAAAAATGGGTACATATCTAACTTCTGGCGTGGAAGGTCTTCAGAACCACCATGCCCTCCAAACCTTGTGTGTGTTCTTAAGGCTGTTTTTTTATAAAGGTCATATTGTAAGGGCCAATTCTGTCCCCAGATTGATGCGTCTGTTGTATCCTCCGTAACATCGGTAAGCCTTACAACCTTATTTTCGCCTTCGCTCTTTCTATGCTCAATGTTGACAAGAAGAGCCCCAACTAAAAAGGCGACAAAAATTGTAACAACAAAAACAAATCCAAGAATGATGCGGTAATTAGACTCCTTACTCATTACTCTCCTCCGTCTTTTTTAAAGGTGCACCGATTGAAGCCCTTTGACCGTGCGCCACTCCAAAATGGCAGTGAATGCAATCCACTCCTTTCGGTGCGGTTATTCCCATTCTATTGGGAAATTCAAAAATTCCTTTATGACATCTCAAGCAGTTTTCTTGAAGAATCTTTTTTGTTCTCTCTTTTATCATTATTGGCTCTTCAAAATCTTGAAATGTAAATCCTTTTGCATCAATAAAACCACTTTGCATCTTGCCAATATATTTTCTTACAAATGGATGGGGAAGGTGGCAATCAACGCACTTTGCCGAATGGTGATGCCCAAGTGATTGCCACGAATCGTATTCTGAATTCATAATATGACATAGATCGCAAACCTTTGGGTCAGAAGTCAAATATGAAAAGGCTTCAGCATATTGAAGGGTAAAAAATCCCAGCCCCGTCGTGAACCCAATTGCAAGGACTACAAAGAAAAGAAGAACCCTCTCTCGTTCAATCCCTTTCATTACCTCTTTAATTTTTACCATCGTCCCTTTTCTTTCTAAACAAGATTTTTATTTTATCTTAACCCTTTTTTAAATTCAACGATTTTTTAGCGTTATAATTGAACTCTGGAGGAGAAGATGAAAAAAGTTCTTACGATTGCTGGTTCTGATTGCAGTGGAGGGGCAGGGATTGAGGCTGATTTAAAGACATTCTGTCATTTCAAGGTTTATGGAAGTGCGGTTATAACAGCAGTTGTTGCAGAAAACACGGTAGGAGTTCAGGGAATATTTCCCATTAACGCTGATTTTGTGGGGCTTCAAATTGATAGCGTTATGACCGACATTGGAGCGGACGCAATTAAAATTGGTATGCTTTTTGAAAGTGAGATAATAAGGGTTGTTGCAGAAAAATTGAAATTTTATGATGTAAAGAATGTTGTATTAGACCCCGTTATGGTCGCAAAAAACGGAGATGAACTTTTAAAAAAAGAGGCAAAAAAGGATTTGATTGAAAAACTCCTTCCCCTTGCATCAATAGTTACGCCAAACATAAATGAGGCAGAGGCAATTTCAAACATAAAAATCAAAGAAGAGGAAGACCTTTTTAATGCCCTTTACAAAATAAAATCTTTGGGATGTTCAAATGTTTTAATCAAAGGTGGCCATTTTGGAGAGGAGGCGATTGATTTCTTTTTTGATGGAAACGAAATAGCAGAAATTTATGGAAAAAGAATTGAGACAAAAAACACGCACGGAACAGGATGCACCTACTCTTCCGCAACTGCGTCATTACTTGCATCAGGGTATAAACCACTTGAATCTGTCAAAATGGCAAAAGAGTACATTCAAAAGGCAATAGAAACAGCACCAAAGATTGGCAAAGGCTTTGGACCCTTAAACCACTTTGCCGATACAAAATAGGTTTTATAAAGATTTATAAAACTTAACCACCCATCTCTTTCTTAAAACAATGAAACCAGATGCACCTACTCTCAGGAGCAGAAGAACCATCTCCCCCTCTCAGGAAGAGAAAATCTCCTCCGCGTAGCCTGCGATGTTTTGATGTGTTAAAAACATTGCAAATTGAAATCTGAAGGCTCCTCTATGTTACGATGGGATATTCGTTCCACTCCCTATTTAAGAAAGTTCTCCCATTCAATTTCTTATTCCTTTTTACTTCATCCTCTCCAAATGTACCCCACTGTTTAAAAAAGAAGGCAACGCCCTGCCTTTCGCATTGATCGAATATTTCTTTTGCCCACTCCTTTTTCATTGGACGAGCCTTCACCCCTGATTCGCCTCCAGCTATTGCCCAGTGAATTCCTGAAAGGTTCACCTTCCCAACTTGCCCAATCAGAGGCTCAAACGAGACAAATCTAATTTTTGCCTCTATTTTTCTTAAGCACTCTATCCTCTCTTTTACTGAGCAATTTTCAACACTTACTCCAAGCCAGATATTGGGCAGAATCTCCCTTTTAGAAAAATAATCTGTCGCTACTTCAATTCTTTTTGTGAGTATTTGGTAGATATGTTGTGGCGTATTCTTTATCACATCAAGGACTCTATCAAGAAATTCGTATTGGATTTCCTCATAAAAAAGGTCGCTCATTGAATTGACGAAAAATTTGGAAGGTTTATGTATTTTAAAAGGTTCTTCTAATCTATGAGGAAGAATTTTAAATTTAAAGCCATCTTTATAATCTTTCACTCCCATTGCCTGCAATCTTTTTGCAAAAGTTTCAGCGTAACAGTTTTTACAACCTGAAGAAACTTTTTGGCAACCGATAGTTGGATTCCAAACTCTTTCAGTCCAGTCTATTTTGGATTGAGCCATTATTTCCTCCGAATAATATCCTTTGCAATTTTAAGTGCAATTTTATTGTTAGAGGCAAAGACAAAATGGTAGATAGGAGCGTTTTTATTATTCATAAGCACAAGTGGCTTCTCCGTAACATATTCCCAGATTGTCTTCAATCTTTCGCAGTATAAGAGAGCAACCTTTTCTACCGGTTCAGTAATTTTTCTCATTTCTTCACCTTCGCCAAATAAAGTATTACTCTTGTTCTTCTTATAAAAATGTTGTCTAATCTTATCCTCTTCTATCCCAAAAAAGTTTTCAAAGGGTGCCAATTATTGCTTGTAGTTGATAGATATAAAGCTACCCTTACTTTAAAGAATTTCATTTCTTATTTAGATATGGAGATAAAGTTAACTTATTTGTAAAGATAACCAATTTTTTCGAAGCCCTCGTCAGTGCAACATAAAAATTTTTAGGGTCGTTGAATTTATGAGCATTTAAAACAGCAACAGTTTCAAATTCTAGACCTTTGACTAATAAAGTGGTTCCTATACATTTCCCTTTTATTTCTTTTCCCATTCGTCTTTTTCTATTTTTAATATTTATCATAGCCTCATAAACTGATACCCCATTATACTCTGCTTCTTCTAATGCTGTAGAAATATCATAAAATAATTCCTTCCTATAACACTTAATATTATTAAGTTTTGATATTTTCTTTAATATATTCATAACCTTTACAAAAGAAATTTTATTATTAGAATTTTTTAACTCTTCAAAATCTTTTTGTATTGGCTCTATTATTTCTTTATCTTGTAAACTTCTTTTTTTTATTATATTTTTTTCATTAAACCATTTTTTGATTTCTGACTTATTGAATACATTACACATAAAATCAAAAACAATCTTATATATATTATTAGGAGTAGATTTATCAAAATTATCTGAAAATTTATAAAAATCTTTGTCATCTATTGCTTCAACTAAACGAAATCCATTATTAAATATTTTTATTAAATTTAATCTTAAATTTATATTTTTACTATCAGGATGTATTATTAGAATATTCTCATTTTCATTAATCAAATCCCATATTTTTCTATTATATGCAGAACCATTATTTAAAATATCATTCTCATTAGTAAGTATAACTTCAATAGTATTCCTACTTTTAGTTGAATCTATGTCTTTTTGGTTTTCCAGTTTTTCTCTAATTTTTTTCAAGCATTTTCCGAGAGCAGGATTTGTTTTCTCCCATCTTCGTGGAGTATTTAATTCAAATTTTTCAAACTCAGACAAATCATAATTAAAATTTATTATTTCTTCTTTAAAATCAAATATCCCCTGTAAAGGATCAGCTAATATATGAATTGGTAAAATTTTAGCTAAAACCATAATAAATTCATGCTGTGATTTTGTGCAATCCTGATATTCATCGACAAAAAGCCCGGTGTATGTTAGTTTTATTATATCTTTTATCGGATTTATCTTTATAAGTTGAGTGGCTTGTTTAATAATAAAGGGGAAATATTCTTGGTTTTCCTGTTTTGGAATATCAGTGCCAGAATAAAAAGCCTTAACATATTTTTGGGCATAGCTATGAATTGTTTCAACACGATATTTATCGTAAGGAATTCCATTATTTTTTATTTTTTCTTTAAGAGATGCAACACCGGCATGGGTATGAGTTAATATTAAATGTAAGCCGTTTGTATGTTTTAAACATTCAGATATAGTATATGTTTTTCCATATCCTGCCGGTGCGATTAATAAACTTTTATTTTTTGAAATAAAATCCTTACATAAACTTGAATAATCACTCATGTTTTGTCCAATTTAATAGCAATTCTAATTGTTTACCTAATTTTTTATCTTTGATTTCATTAAAATATTTAAAGATAATATTTCCAAGAAACTCTCCATGATCAATTCGTTTAAACCATTTATCTTGGTTTGCAATTATTCCACAAGCTTCCCTTTTTTTTATAGAGTCATCCTTTTTCCAATTATCATTTAAATCCTTTGAAAGTTCCTTCTGAATAGTATTTTTTAGTGATTCTTCGCTTAGATTGTTTTCGCTTTTAATGTATTCCCATAATTCCCTTATTCCGCTACATGGTAAATCATTAAAAACCTGTTGTTCAATTGAATTTTTATCATCCCAATCAAATATTTGAATTCCTTGTTTACGCATTTCATCTTTTGTTGGGCTTATTTTATTATCCTTATCTGAATCACAAATAACACAAACATCTAATCCAAGTTTTTTTAATTTACATGCTCTATCAGGGAAATTATCTCCTCTTCCATCAGTATATACAATATCTAACGCTGAAAAATTAGAGTTTCCATTATTTCTATTATAATTATCTAAAGCACGACATATTCCAATCTCAGTCTTCCCCTCACAGACAATAACTTTTTTAGCATATATTGCTTCCGGGCAGGCTCTTGTTAAGTTTTGAAAATTTTCATCAATATTTTTACATTTTGTTTGATCTTCACCATTTTTATTTATTAAAAAAATATTTTTTACTTCAAGTTCTTCAATTACCCCTTGTGAATGAGTTGCTATAAATATTTGTCCTTTAGTGTTTTTATATAAACTCCTTATCAAATTTTTTATTCTATCTGGTTCCAATCCCTGTTCTATTTCATCAATTAATATTATTCCTCCACATTTAACTAATTCCATTTGTATAGCAATGGATAATAGCCTTTTTGTTCCTTTACCTTTAAGTCGTAGTGGAATTTTGTCTTGATGAAGACTTAACTTTCCTTCGTTTATTGAAATATCCTTAAAATCTATCGAAGTAGATATGTCATTTATCGTTATTCCTAAATATTCTGCTTCTTTAGTTATATTATTAATTATATTCTTAAATTGTTCAAATGGATAATTATCAATTTCCTTTTTTACCCCTCTATTGATATTAGATAAAATTGTATCTACTGATACATCAAAATCTTGGTTCTTTAGTAAAGAGTATAATGGACTTCCATTTCTCCAAGAAAAATGGATATCTAAATAATCAGAGATCATAAATGTATTTAGTTTTTTCCTATCATAAGCTGATATTAAAGTTGGGCTCTCCTGCCTGCTATTTATTATATACCATTTTGGTTCCAAATCCTTTTTTACTTCCAGTTTGATTGTTAAAGCTTTTTCATAATCATCTTTTAGATCATCTTTAATCTCATTATTTATTTTATCAATACCTCTTATATGGAGACCATATTTATCTTCTGTTAATAATTCAGTTGGAAGGTCTATCAAAGTTGCCTCAATTTCTATCGGGTTATCAGTATTACGATTATAGAAGTCGGTATCGTAAAAAACTAAATTCCAATTAGGATTAAGAACATAGTAAATAGCATTTAAAATTGTTGTTTTACCTGAATCGCCTCTACCGACAAGGCATATTAAGTTGATGTCCGTAAAAGTACAAGAAAATTCTTTTATCCCTCTATAATTTTTAATATCAAGCCTATATATTTTTGCCATAATTCCTCCTGTTTTTTCCCTTCCACAATCTCTATCTCCTCTTCGGTTAGATTTTATAACTGAAATACGAGGGTGTCAATCTCGGTTTCTAAATAGGTTGTTCATTTTATTTTGCAATTTGAAAGCAAATAAGGAAACCTCTCCCGGCCTCCCCTGAGATGGGAGGAGGAAATGGAAACCCCCTCTCTGTCTCCCCCTGCGAGGGGGAGATTCTTCTTTTTATCCTGAAAGAAGGGGGTGGTTCTACTTCTCCTGAGAGGAGGAGATGGTTCTTCACCAACGCTTGCTGAAATCTTGCGGATAGGGATGATCAGGTTTTATATTCGTAAAGTTTTCCCTGAAAGTTTTTTACTACTATTGAGTTTTCATTTATTGACTCAATTGAGTTTGGCTCAAGATTCACCTTTCCTCCACCTTGAAGATCAATTGCAAACTTTGGAACTGCAATTCCTGAAAGTTTGCCGTTTAACTCTTTTATTATTTCAATCCCTTTAAATACCGAGGTTCTTAAGTGTTTAACTCCCTTTGCGGGGTCGCACTGAAAGAGGTAGTAGGGCTTTACACCAATTTTTATAAGGTTTCTAAAAAGTTTTTCAAGGGTTTTTGAATCATCGTTTATCCCCTTTAAAAGCACACTTTGATTTAAAACTGCTATTCCATTTTCTATAAGTTTTCTTAATGCTTTGGTTGAAAGTTCTGTTATTTCTCCGGGATGGTTGAAGTGGGTTATAAACCAGATTGGCGAATAGTTTTTTAGAATTTGAATAATCTCTTCATCAATCCTTTGAGGAAGAACAACGGGGACTCTTGATGCAATTCTTATAACTTCAATTTGATCAATTTTTCTTAACTCTTTTAAGATAGATTCAAGATGATCTGAAGATAGAATAAGTGGTTCACCTCCAGAAATTATTACTTCCCTTACCTCGCTATTTTTTTTGATGTATTCAATCAGGTTTTGAAAATCTATCTTTGTTTCAAGAGACTTTCCCCATTTATTTCTTCTAAAGCAATGTCTGCAATAGACAGGGCATTGATTCGTAACAAGAAATAGAATTCTGTCGGGATATTTGTGGATGACATCTTTGACATTCATCAAGGATTCTTCACCAAGAGGGTCTTCCATTCCCTCGTCATCTTGAAATTCAAGAGGCGATGGGACACACTGAAGTTTAATCGGATCAAACTCATCTAAAGGATTTATTAAAGAAAGATAGTAGGGAGTAATTGAAAGATTCAACCTATCTTCAAACTTTTTAAGATAGGAAAAATCTTGATCATTTATTTTTAAATAGTTATGAAGGTCTTCAAGATTTGTGATTCTATTTGAAAGTTGCCACCGATAATCAAGCCATTCCTTATCAGAGACAAGAGGATAGTAATACTCCTTGAAATTAAAGGTTGAATCTTTTACCATAACAAATAAGAATCAATCAGAAGGGAGAAAAGTTGCCCTCTTCCCAGAAACCTTTTCTCAACTGGTCGTAGAAATTCTTAAGAGAATCAAAATGCTCCTTTTCCCAGTTGTGTAGGAAGGAATAAAATTCCTTCACTTCTTTTGATTCTGTCCCTTCTTGAGCCCTTCTGAATATTTCCATAGCGTTTGTCTCAAGGGTCATCCCGACGGAAACTGCACCAAGTTCAAACTGTGCACCTTTTGCCTGACTTATGAATTTGTCTGTGAAAAGTTTAGAGACAAACTCACCCATTGAAGGCTTTGTAAGTTTGACTTTGAAGGCATCCTCTGTCCCTTCAGTTGAAAATCTTTTTGCAACACCTTTAAGGTAGTTTTGATGTTCTACTTCATCTTTTGCAAGTTTATCAAAAAGTTCTTTTGTCGCTTCGTTCTTTGCCTCTTTTGCAGTCATAGAGTAGAAGGTGTATCCATTGATTTCAACCTGATACGCCTCTTTTAAAATTGAAAGAATTTTATCTCTTGCATCCATATTTCACTCCTACTTTAAAAGTTTTACAGCCTCATCAACAAGTTCTTCCGGGGTCATTATCATTCCGCCTACTCTGCCGTAGAAGGCAACTTCTCTCTCTTTTCCAAGATGGAATTTAACATCTTCAATCATCTGCCCTGTGGAAAGTTCAGAGACAAGAATTTTATTGCATTTTGAAGCGGATTTAACAAGTTCCTCACCGGGAAATGGAAAGAGAGTTATGGGCCTGAAAAGTGCTGCATTTATCCCCTTTTCTTTGAGTAACTCAATTGAGGTTTTTGCTATTCTTGCAACGCTCCCATAAGCAACAAAAAGAATGTCATTCTTTTCATTCAAATTAAAAACTTCCCATCTCTTCTCATTTTTCTCCATCTCATCAAACTTCTTTTTCAATTTCAAGTTGTGTTTTTCAAGGTCCTCAGGATCAAGATAAAGTGAGTTGATAATGTTTGGTTTTCTACCTTTTGCCCCAGTAGTTGCCCACGGTTTTTCCGGGAAATCTTCAGGTTTAACTCCTTGAATTTTAAATTCAACGGGTTCCATCATTTGTCCAATTAAGCCATCACCAAGAACATAGACTGGATTTCTATATTTGTCCGCAAGGTCAAAGGCTATCTGAACAAGGTCTGCTGCCTCCTGAACCGTTGATGGAGCAAGAACAAGACATCTGTAATCTCCGTGTCCTCCACCCTTGGTTGCTTGAAAATAGTCCGATTGTGATGGCAAAATTCCACCAAGTCCGGGACCTCCCCTCATAATGTTTATAAAAACAACGGGAAGTTCGGCACCGGCTATGTATGAGATTCCTTCCTGCATCAAACTTATCCCTGGACTTGATGATGAGGTAAAGCATCTGCATCCTGCACCAGCGGCACCATAAAGCATATTGCTCGTAGCCACTTCGCTTTCTGCTTGAACAAACATTCCTCCAACCTGAGGAAGTCTTAAAGACATATACTCAGGAATTTCATTTTGTGGAGTAATAGGATAACCAAAGAAAAGCCTGCAACCCGCCTGAATTGCAGCCTCGCCAATTGCTTCACAACCTTTCAAAAGTTTTTTTGCCATCTTAAACTCCTTTTGCTATCTCATAGCCTTTTGTCAAAGCCTTGTGATTTACTTCAATAAGTTTTGGCTTTGCGGCAAAATTTTCTGAGAGAATTTCCTTGATCAATTCCATATCAGCAATGTTTGAAGCACCAATGTAAGCACCAAGAGCAACCATATTCGCTGCTTTAGCACTTCCACATTCAATTGCTATCTCGTTTGCCGGAACTTCAACAACTTTTACATCGTTTCTTCCCACTTTTCTATTGATGAGAGAGGTGTTGACAATAATAATTCCATCACCTCTCACGCTTTGCTCAAATTTGTCAAGAGAGGGAAGATTCAGGGCAATCAAACCGTGGGGATGTTTACTCATTGGAGACCCGATTTGTTTATCAGAGATAACAACCGTGCAGTTACATGTTCCTCCACGCATTTCTGGACCATAAGCGGGCATCCATGTAACTTCATTACCCATCTTCATTCCTGCATAAGCCAAAAATTTTCCTATGAGCAAAACTCCCTGACCACCAAATCCTGCAAGAACAATTTCTTTATACATTTTATCTCTCCGTTTCTTTCACAACCCCTTTTTCGGGGGTTTTGAATTCACCAAGCGGATAGTATGGAACCATACTTCCCTCAACCCATCTTGAAGCGTCAGGAGGGTTCATTCCCCACCCTGTCGGACAGGCAGAAAGAACTTCTACAAATGAATAACAAACGCCCTTTACCTGATAGTCAAAAGCCTTCTTGATCGCCTGTTTTGCCTGCATAACTGTTTTTGCATTATAAACCGCAACTCTCGTGATGTAGGCAGGTGTTTTCAACTCTTTGAGCATTTCACACATTCTTATTGGATATCCTGCAAGATCAGGATTCCTTCCAAGGGGGCAGGTGGTTGCGACCTGTCCTACGAGTGTTGTTGGAGCCATCTGTCCACCTGTCATTCCATAAATTGCATTATTAATGAAAATTACCGTTATCTTTTCGCCTCTATTTGCGGCATGAACTGTTTCAGCCATTCCAATTGATGCAAGGTCTCCATCTCCCTGATAACTGAAAACGATCAAATCAGGCCTACCCCTTTTTATTCCCGTTGCAACAGCAGCAGCCCTTCCGTGGGACGCTTCGTGCATATCAACATTGAAATAGTTGTAAGCAAGAACCGAACAACCAACGGGTGCGATGCCAACTGTTCTGTCCTGAATATTCAAGGCGTCAATCGCTTCAGCAACAAGCCTGTGAACAATTCCGTGATGACAGCCGGGACAGTAATGAACCTGCGTTTCAGAAAGCGACTTAGGTCTCTCATTTACTTTTCCTTTTACTTCAACCTGAATTGCGGTATCAGGGCAAATAATAGCGCAGTGTCTACAACCGTTGCACGCCTCCGGGTTTTTCATAAATGGAAAGAAATACCCTTTTGCATTAATCTCTTTTGACATTTCAAGAACATCGTACGGGCAGATGTCAACGCAAAGGGTGCAACCTTTGCATCTGTCCTTTTCAACAATTACTGTAGGCATTTGTATCTCCTTTCTTAAACCATAGAAGGTGGACGGAGAAATCCTTTGGGGGGTTCATCAAAAGGAGGAAGGATATGTCTTTCAAGCGGAAGAATTGGAATATCTATTCCCCCCCTTTGGGAAATTTCCGCTCCTAAAGTATTTATTATCGCACAAAACTTAACAGGAATTAAAGTCCTATCCGAAACTTCCGCAGTGCATTCAACTCCCGACAAGATGTCCTCATAAGAAGTTTCATTCATAAGATGGCTGTTTGCAATAAGCCCTGTGATTTTTCTCTGGGCTGAAGATTCCACCTCTCTTATTTTTTTTATAACATTCTCGCTATCCTCTGCAAAGGGTCTTTTTGTGTTTATAACAAATAGAAGGTCAGTTCTTTCCTCGTTTATTATGTCGCTTAAACTTCCAAGCACTCTTGCTCCAAGGTCATCCCCTCCAACATCAAGAATTACTTTTTCTCTATCCTTTAAAGACTTTTCTAAAACCCCTCTCGCTTCGGGCATTAAAATTGGGAGATCGCCATAAAATGTGCCTCCTTCAGGTGCCACAAGTCTTATCACTCTTGCCTTGAAATCTTCTCTCAAAAGCCTGCATCTGAAGTAAGGTTTAATCAAATCAAGATCAACTATTGTAACTTCCTTTTTCAATTCTTTCCATAAAAAAGCGAGGTTCACGGCAATCTCAGTTTTTCCTGAGCCATAATGCCCTACAAGAATTGATATTGGTTTTTCTAAAGAATCTAACGCCTTTTTAAAATCCATAGGTCTCCCCTTTTAGGTAAAAAGTTACAACTTTGACAGTAAATTGTCAAGTGAACCTCTTCATAAAAAATGCGATATTGAAAGCCCCCTTCTTTGTGTCTTTTACACATCAATGTCTTTGTTATCTAACATTTTTTACCTTGTAGGTCATCAACCCAATCTTATTGTGAAAATGTTACTTGTAATTATCATTTCAATACGAAAACAAATCAATATATTAAAGCAAATAAGACCCTTTTTTATCTACCTTATTAAATGTAGAGGTCATTTACAAACTTTTAATGTTTTCGTAAAATTTTGAAATTTTCTGAAAATTATTAAAAAAGAATATTGGCTTAAGGATTATACAAAATTTAGCAAATTCTTGG
>DHFQ01000170.1:0-12211 GCA_002402325.1 Candidatus Aminicenantes bacterium UBA4820 | reverse complement strand
AATGTTACAGGAAAAATTCCATTTTTTCCCTTTTTAACTTCACCAATGATTGAACAGCCTTTACAGATATCAACCTCTTTTAAAATTGAGATTACTTTCTTTGCGTCGCTTTTTCTAAAGAACCCAACAAATCTTCCCTCGCAGGGTAAATAAAGGGGATCAAGCCCTAAAATCTCGCATACACCAGCGACTTCCTTTGAAATTGGTATTTTTTCCTCTTCAATTTCAATGTTCACCTTTGCCCTTCTTGAAACTTCATTTAATAAAGTAGCAACGCCACCTCTTGTTGGGTCGTGAAGAGACTTTGGCTTGATTCCATTTTCAAAAAGAAGGTCTATAACTTTGTTTAAAGGTGCACAATCCGATGAAAGATTCTTCCCTTTTAGATTGTGCCTGAATGCTGCGATTGTCGCTCCGTGCCTTCCAACATCACCCGAGACTAAAATTTTGTCTCCCTCTTTAATCATATCATCGCTAAGCTTTCTTCCATTTTCAACAATACCAATCCCCGAAGTTGTTATAAAAATTTCATCGCCTTTTCCCTTTGGAACGACCTTCGTATCTCCTGTAACGACTAAAACATTTGCCTTTTTTGCCGTATTTGAGGCGCTTTTTATAATTTTTTTTAATTTTTCAATTTCAAATCCCTCCTCAATTATCAAGGAAAATGAGATGGCGATAGGCTTTGCTCCAGAAACTGCAAGGTCGTTTATAGTCCCAGAAATTGATAAACTTCCAATGTCTCCACCTTTAAAAAAAATTGGAGACACAATGTAAGAATCGGTTGTGAAGGCAATTTCCACCCTTCCAAAATTCTTTAAAATTGCCGAGTCACTCAAAGTTTTCAAAATATCGTTTTTGAAAGAAGGGTAGATTTCATTTTCAATAAGTTCCCTCGTAAGTTTTCCTCCTTCACCGTGTGCGAGAATTATTTTATCCATTGAATTGCCTTTCATATTTGTAGTAAGCACTACAACTTCCTTCACTTGAAACCATACATGCTCCAACAGGATTTTCAGGCGTGCAAACCTTTCCCATCAAAGGGCACTCCTTTGGAGCAATTATCCCTCTTAAAACCTCACCACACCTGCATCCCTTTATCTCATCGGGCTTTTTAAACTCAACCTCTATTTTACCCGCATCAAAATCTTCCCACTCTTTTTTTAATTTTAGCCCTGATTGTTTAATAACCCCAAATCCTCTCCACTCGGTATCCTCCTTTTCAAAAAAGTTGTCAATAAGTTTTTTTGCCTCTATGTTTCCCTCCTCTTTTACAACTCTTTTGTAATTGTTTATATTTTTTGGGCTATTTTTAATTTTCATTTTTATCAACTCTTTTATTGAAGAAAGAATGTCAAAGACTGAAAAGCCCGATATCACCGCACCCTTCCCGAACTTCTCGGGAAGAAAGTCATAGACCCTTGAACCAGTAATCACGGAAACATGACCGGGGCAGATGAATCCATCAATTTTAAGATTATCATCTTCAGCAAGAATTTGGAGTGGTGGGGGAATTATCTTGTGGGCAGATAGAATTTTAAAGTTTTTTAACTTTTCTTTTTTTGCCTTTTCAATGGTTACACAAATTGATGGGATGGTTGTTTCAAATCCAATTGCAAGAAAAATTACATCTTTGTCTTTATTTTCTCTTGCGATTTTTAGGGCATCAAGAGGAGAATAAACTGCAAAAATCTGTGACCCCGTAGCCTTTTCTTTTTCAAGCGATGTATCAAAAACATTGATCCTCATTAAATCCCCAAATGTAACGATTATGTTTCCCTTTTTTGCAAGTTCTATTGAGTGGGCTATGTAAGATGATGGAGTTACACAGACAGGACACCCCGGACCTGAGATGAGTTTTACATTTTCAGACAAAAGTCTTCTTAAACCATATCTGCTTATTGCCTGTGTATGCGTCCCACAAACCTCCATCAGTTTTATATCACCTTTTAACTTTTTTGAAAGAGTTTTTATGTCGTAAAAAAGTTTATTTGCAACTTGAGGCGATTCAAGAATGTTCTCTTTTTTCACCTGTCTCCTCGTAAGAGAGATACTCCTTTATCGTATCAAGCGTTTCAATAGCCTCTTTCTCATCGATTACAGCAATTGCAAAACCGGCGTGAATTAAAAGAAAATCACCAACTTTTGCTTCAGGGACGAGTGTCAAACTAACCTCTCTCTCTATCCCTGATACTTCAACAAATCCTACATCCTGTTCTATTTTTTTTAGTTTCATTGGAACTGCAAGGCACATTTTCACTCCTTTACTTCTCTTAACTCCTTTTGAAGGAGGAGGCTTCTACCTGCAATCGCTGCCTGACCTAAAGAAATTCCTCCATCGCCAGAGGGTATATTATAGTTCAAAAGCGGAATAAATCCATTTTTCTCAAGCCCTCTTTTTATCTCACCTCTTAAAATCCTGTTGTAAAAACAGCCACCAGAGAGGCATACAATTTTATTTTTCTCAAAAATTCTTTTTGCGATTTCTACCGTGATTCGTGAAAAATTGAGGTGAAATTCAAGAGATAACTTTCTTAAATTATCTTCCGTTAGCCTTCTTTTTGCCAAAGAGGCAAAAAATTTTGATGTTGGAAAGAGATTATTATCCTCAATTTTTACATCCTGCCAGATATCCACACTACCTTTGTATTCTTCGGCAAGAGATTCAAAAAGCATCGCCGATTCGCCTTCGTATTTATTTACAATAGTTAAATTACACAGGGCACCAGCAGATTCAAAAAGCCTTCCCGCCCCCGAAGATAACTCCCAATTTCCCGTTTTACAAAGATCATTCAAAAATTTCTTTGACATTTTTTTATTAAAGATATTAAATGCAATCTCCTCAAATCCCTCATCTTTTAAAAGTGAAAGTGCAACCCTGAAAGGTTCTTTGACCGCTTTTTCATTTCCAATTAGATTAAAAGGCTTGAGATGAGAAACTCTTTTCCATTCGAGGTTGGAATTAAGTTCAAGAAACTCTCCTCCCCAACTCGTCATATCCGTTCCCAAACCTGTCCCATCAAAAATTATTCCATATACTTTTTCATTTTTTTTTATTGGAAATTTTTGATGCTCAGCACAAACCGATGCAAGATGTGCAAGATGGTGTTGAACCCTCACAATTTTTGCTTTACTTTCTTTTGCCATCTTTTCTCCCAGAATCGTTGATGGATAATCTTTTGAAAGGTCTATCGCTATTGCATCAAAATTGACATCAAGAAATTTTTTAAAGGAGATTATGGATTCATAAAGAAAATCCCTTGTAGATGATGTGTCAAGGTCGCCGATGTGAGGTGTTAAAAATGCTTCATCCTTTTTTAAAATGCACCCACTATTTTGTAAAAATGCACCTGTTGATAGCACTGTGTTTCTGGAACAAAAATTTAGTTTTATACTTTCCGGAACAAATCCTCTTGAGCGTCTTAATGCAAAGGGCTTATCATCATCGCTTTTAAAGACCGAATCATCAAGCCTTCTTATAATATCCCTATTGTGAACAAGAAAATAGTCTGCGATCGTTGAAAGTCTTTTTAATGCTTCTCTATTTGAAATTGCAATTGGCTCATCGCTTAAATTACCTGATGTCATTATCAGAGAGTCGTATCGTGCATCTCTAAAAAGTTCAATATGCAGAGGTGTTGTTGGAATGAAAACTCCTATGTCTTTTAAATTTGGCGCTATAGATTTTTTAGCATCATCTTTCCTCATCCTGCCAATCAAAATTGGTGCTCTCGGGGAAGTTAGCAACTTAAAATCCTCATCCGATATAAAAATCCATTTTTTGGCAACTTTCTCATCCTTGACCATTACTGCAAATGGTTTTGTCTCTCTTCTTTTTCTTTTTCTCAAAATTTTAATTGCCTTTTCATTTTGGGCATCACAGGCAAGTTGAAAACCACCAATTCCCTTTATGGCAATTATTTTCCCATTTTCAAGAAGTTTTCTTGACTCTATGATTGCCTCATAACCGCTTAAAATTATTTTACCATTTTTGTCAAGAAGATTAAGCAAAGGTCCGCAGTCGGGACAGCAGGTCGCTTCGGAATGGTATCTTCTATTTGTCGGATCCTTATACTCTTTCAAGCACTCTTCACACATTTGAAAACATCCCATTGATGTTCTTTCCCTATCGTAGGGAAATGATGAAACTATTGTGAATCTTGGTCCGCAGTTGGTGCAGTTTGTAAAAGGATAGTGAAATCTCCTGTTTTTTTTATCTTCCATCTCATTCTTGCAATCAGGACAAATCTTGCTATCAAAAGAGGTCAAAGCATCTTTCCTTTTTCCTTTTTGGGATGAGATGATTTTGAATTCACCTTCGTTTTTAATCTTAATCTCTTTTTTTGAAAGAGATGAAATCCTTGCTATTTCAGGAAGATTTGAAGGCAAAAAATCTATGAATTTTTCAAGGCTTTTTTCTTCACCTTCTATTTCCACAGTTGCTCCAGAAGGGGAATTTTTCACAACACCTTTCAAATTTAATTCTTTTGCAATTTTGTAAACCGTGGGCCTAAAACCAACACCCTGAACAGCACCCTTATAAATCAATCTAAACCTTCTTTTTTTCATCTCTTTATCAAAACCGCTTCAAAAACAATTTGAGAAGTCCTTTTCTTGAAAGAGAGAATTTCAAAGTTGCATTCATCAAAAAGTGTTCTTAATTCCTCTTCATTTTTAAAATACTCAGTGCTCAAAGGAAGGTATCTGTAAGCAAATTCATCCTTTGAAAAGACCCTTCCCACTAAAGGCATTATCCTTTTAAAATAGAAATTGAAAAAAAAGCCAGATATTCCCTCGACCTTTTTTGGAAATTCAAGAATAACAAATTTTGATTTCTTTTTTAAAATTCTATTTACTTCTAAAAGACCTTTTTTTAAATCTTCAAAATTTCTTATTCCAAAACCGACCATCGCACCATCAAGACTCTCATCTTTGAAAGGAAGCAAAAGAGCATCGCCCCTGATAAGAAAAAGGTCGTCTCTTTTCTTTTTTGCGACTTTGAGCATATCAAAAGAGAAATCAAGGCAGATAACCTCACCCTTTTTTTTCTTTTTAAATTCAATTGCAAAATCACCCGTTCCTGTGCAAAGGTCAAGGTAGATTTCTCCATCTTGCGGTGTAAAATTTCCTGCAGCCTTTTTCCTCCACAATTTATCAAAATTTAGAGAGAATAAATGGTTTAGAAAATCGTATCGTGGAGATATTTTTGAAAACATCTCCATAACATTTTTTGAATCTTTTTTTTCTGCATCAAATCTCATTTAAAAGTTCATCAATAGAGCAGGTGGCAGTTCCCAATTTTGAAACAACGACTGACGCTCCTATATTTGCAAGATTTGCTGATTCAAGAAAGGAGAGTGAAGAGGCAAGCGAAAGTGCCATAATTGAAACAACGGTATCACCCGCACCAGTAACATCATAGACCTCTTTTTTCCTTGCATCAATTTTAGCAAATTTGCTTTTTCCCCTTTCATAAAGAGCCATTCCCTTTTCTCCAAGTGTCAACAAAATCGCCTTCCAGTTTGTTTTTTGCATTATCTCATTAAACAATTCAAGAATATTTTCATCCTGAATCTCCTTTTTGAGGAAACCCTCCGCTTCTCCTCTGTTTGGGGTAACGATTGTTGCGTAAGGATATGGGAAGTGGATGGGCTTTGGATCAACTATGTAGGGAATACCCTTTTTCTTTGTTTCTTTTCCAATGTGTAAAAGAAAATCTTTTGAGAATGTTCCTTTGGCATAGTCTGAAACAACTACTGCATCAACATCGTTTAACACATCGTCAAATTTCTTCATAAGTTTTTCTCTCAATTTTTGAGAAAAATCAATCGGTTTTTCTCTATCAACCCTGCAAACCTGTTGATGATGTGCAATTATCCTCGTTTTGACTACCGTTGGAATAGACCTTTCTTTTAAGATGTAATTATCATCAATTCCTTCTTTTTTAATCGTCTTAATAAACTCTCTCCCAAAGTTATCTTCTCCAACCGCTCCAATTAGAATTGGAACGCCTCCCAACGATTTTATGTTGTTTGCAACATTCGCAGAACCACCCAGAGTTTCTTTCTCATTTAAAACTTCTACAACAGGAACTGGCGCTTCAGGAGAAATTCTTTTAACAGAACCAAAGACAAACCTGTCAAGTATTAAATCGCCGATTATCGCAATTTTTCTTCCCTTAAATTTTTCTTTTAGAACTTCTTTTTTCATCTTAAATTCCTCTTGCAATCAGATAGAACCAGTTTATAAAAAATAGAACGATAAGCGGGATCCACAAATACTTTCTTGAGAAGGGAGGAATTTCAAGAAAGAGTATTTTTCCAAAAAGAAAGGCAATTATACCTGCAACTATCCATAACAAAAAAAACATTAAAATTAAAAAGAAAAGTGGTTGAGTGAAAAAAGCATCTTTAAAATTGAATTCAAGAAGGTAAAAGACCATCCTCGTAAATCCGCAGGTCGGGCAGGGAAGATGTGTTAATTGATGAAATCCACAGGGTGGAATAAAGGAAATAAAAAATCTTTTAATCAAATAAAAAATTATGGATAAACAAAGAAATGATACCAAAAGAAATGGCCACGCTGGAGCCCTCATCCCTGCTTCCTTTTTGCTCAATAAAACAGGTTTAAAAGGAAGTATAAATTTATTTAACCTTTGAGAAAATGACGCTGAAAGCACCTTTTACCCTTTCGCTTGAATCTTTTGAAAGTTGAATAAAACCAGACCTGCCTTGAATTTGGGATACAAGTTCCTCTCCCTTTTCGTAAAAAGAAACCTTCTTTGTTTCACCTTTTGCCTTAAGTTCAATTTCAGCATATTTTTCTTTTGCATCAAAACTTTCAAGATACTTATATCCTTCAAGTGAAGTCAAAGAGTAGATAAAAGTTTTTGATGAGTTTTCATCTATCCCTTTGTCTGTGCAGATAAAATTTTTATCTTTATTTTTAAAGATAATCTCTTTTCCCTTTTTAACCACAAATTCATCATACTTATCAAAACTTTCACCAAAAACCATCAAAGACCTGAAAACATTTTTGTCTGCATCAATATTTCTCACAGAATTTTTACTTATAACAAAAATTCCATTCCTTGATGAAACCTTTGCGTAATAAAACTTCTTTTGCTCATCCTTTAGTTTGCCGATTGTTATTGTGATTTGATTTCCATCAGTAGTTGTTAAAATAATTTTTTCATTACCCTTTGAAAGTTCGTAATCTTCAGTATTTTCCCCTTTCTCAAACTCCATTATGGGCCATAAAACAACATCCTCAATCAAAGAGATTGTATTTCTTATATCCGCAATGTCTTTAAAAGGATGGGAAATTAACCATTCATCGCCTTTCCTTTCAAGGGACAACTCAAGCAAATCATTTTTGTAATATGAGAGAGCCTTCACCTCATCAACATTTAGAGGAAAACAGAGTTCCTTCGCCCTGAAATTATCAATTTCTCTTTTTACAGTTTCAAGCGTGAGATCGCTCAAAACTCCTATTCTATTGTCAGAGATAAAGTATGCACCTTTTCCATAAGGTGGAACATCTCCTATTTTAAGAAATTTCTCCTGGTCTTTTGATTTAAAGATAATTTTTATCTTTGGTTCTAAAAGTCCCAGTTCTTTTAAATCAACTTTCTCTTTTATTATCCTTTCCGCTTTCGCCTCTTTGAAAGTCTCTACAAAACCCTTTACGCTATGTGTGTCAACAGGATCAGTAAAAGGTTCTTTAAGATAATAATTTTCTTTTTCTTTGACAATTTTAAAATCTTCAAATCCAATCCTTGCAATCTCTGAAGGTTCTTCAATGAATTCAGAAAAAAGATTGTCGCTTTTTTCTTCAATCTCTTTAGTGGATTTTGATTTTCTTTCAAAAAAGAAAATGTATAAAGCAAAAATCAAGACAAGAATTAGAAGGATGTAGGTTGACCTTTTCATATCACCTTCTTCTTCTAAAATAAACCCATACACCAAGAATGGCGAATATTAAAGGATAGATTATTACAACAACTATGAAGTTGGTAACAATCTGCGTCGAAGTCAAAACAATTGATGAAGACTTAATTTGTTTTGGTGGGATTGAAATTCTGTTTTCCATTTTTACAAGGTAGTGAACCACATTCAAGGCAAAAATAGTATTTCCACCAAGCCCGGAAAGGATTGTTCCATCTGAAATAATATCGCTATCTCCAATAACAACCATCCTTGATTTTTCATTTTTCCTATTTTCAATAAGTGAAGCAAGGCATAAAGGACCCGCGTAATCCTCATTATCCTTCTTTACATTTTTCAATTCTTTTAAGTTTGTCTCGCCCCACGCTTTCTCGCTTGTTGAGATAAGTTTTTCGCACTTAAAATCTGAAGATTGGGGGTCAACTATATTCAAACTCCTTGCAAGTGTGAAAAGAATTGGATATTTATTTTTCATCAAATCATAAGTTATTTTATGGGATGAGTAATCTACCCCGTAAAAGGTTTGAGCCCTTCCTTCAAGCAACGATGCCTCAGGATCTACAACAAGGTCGTTTTGCAACTCCAATCCATATTTCTTGCAAAGGTCTTCAAGCCCACTATCTTTAAATTCAATTTCATTTCCCTCTTTAAACATTGGATCAATTAGAAGGAAAAGGCTTCCACCCTCTTCGTAATATCTTTCCAAAACTCCCTCTTCCTCTTTTGTAAATGGGATGTTCAACCCTGCAACGATTACAAGAGATGCGTCATCTGGAACTTTTTTAAGCCCAGCAGTTTGAAGAGTTTTAATTACCGCTCCCTCTTTTGACAACCTCTCTTTAAAAAATGATGCTCCCTTTCCACTTTCATCAAAGTCAAACTTCTCCCCATGTCCAACGGTGAAATAGATGACGGGCTTTCTTGGATCAACGACATCATACATAGCATTCAAAAAGGAATTCTCCCCTTTAAAACCTTTCATCTTTGGAGGCTCACCAAACATTGAATATTCATATTCAAGGAATTCATCCCTTTCAACCCACCTGCTTCTATCGCCACTGACAAAGACAACAGAATCTGGATTTGTTACCTGATATTTTTTCAAAAGTATTTCATACCTGCCTTTATCCCTTTCCGGGTCAACATATTCAACCTTTATTCTCTTTGATTCAACTTTAAAAGAATCAAGTAGCCTTGAAACCTTTTCATAACCTACATCTCCAATTGGAAGTAGAACATAGACCTCAACATCATTTTTTAACTCTTTTAAAAATTTCTTCGTTTGTGGAGAGAGCGAAAATTCATCAGAAAAGGTTGTGTCATAAGTTTTAAAGTGCCTGAATGAGAGATAGTTTATGATGATAAAAAGTGCGATTAAAAGAAGGACAAACAAACTCCAGTTTGCTCCACCCATTGCTCTTTTCCTTTTTGATGTCATTGCCACCTCCTTGCCTCAAGAGATTTTTCAGAAAGAGCAATAAAAAAGGCGGTGCCAGAAAGAAGGTAGATGAGATTCCTTGAATCAACAATTCCCTTTGAGAAATTATCCATTATTGTAAGAATATCAAAATAGTGAAAAATTTCCCTTGTTACTCCAGAGGAAATAAATTCCAGAAAGGTTATTCCAAGAAGCATTGTCATTATTAGTGTGGCAATAACGGCTGAAACTATCTGATTTTTTGAAATCATAGAAGAGAAAAGCCCAATTGAGATAAAAAACATTCCTAAAAGAAGAGTTCCAAGATAACTTGAAATGATTGGCCCAAAATCAAGATCCTTTTGATACGCCTTCACTATAAAAACATAAATAAGAGTGAAAAGCCATGCAACAACATAGAAAATAAAGGCTGCCAAAAATTTTCCCATTACAATTTCAAAATCGCTAATTGGCGATGTGAGCAAGGTTTCAAATGTTCCCTGCTTCCTCTCTTCAGCACCAAGCCTCATCGTTACTACGACAGTGATAACAATCGTTAGAAGGTAAAAGAAAAACGAACCCCCAAAAATTATTGAAAGTGGAGAAACAGGAGGGCTTGCTGTTTTACTCAAAGCAGAAAGGATCACATAAAATAGAAAACCATTTATTAGCAGAAATGCCCACAAAACCACATAAGCCATAGGAGAGTAAAAATAGTGAAGCAATTCTTTTTTTGTTATAGCAAGGAGTTTATTCATTGAATTTCCTCCTCTTTTGATTCTTCACTGATTATTTTTAAGAAAGCCTCTTCAAGAGATTTTTTCTTTTCATTCAGTCGTAAAATGGGGATTCTCTCTTCAAAACATTTCCAGAAAATCTCTTCCCTTATGTCCTCACCCTCTAAAGAATAGATTACGAAAGAAGAACCGCCTTCTCCTTCATTTTGCAATTTTTCAAATCTATCAATTTTTTTTATTGATGAGAGTATCTCTCTTCCTTTTGTCTCATCGCACAAAAATGTAACATCTAAAACCTGATTCTTCTTAAAGGCATTTTTCATCTCTTCAAGAGAGCCATCAAAGATAAGATTTCCTTTCTGGATCAACAACACTCTTGAACAAATTGCCTCTACCTCGCTCAAGATATGCGTTGAAAGAATGACTGTGTGCTCTACCGAAAGTGATTTTATCAACTCTCTTGTGTGATAAATTTGTGCGGGGTCCAGACCCTGGGTTGGCTCATCAAGAATCAAAATTGGAGGATCATTTATTAAAGCATCCGCAATTCCAATTCTTTGCCTGTAACCTTTTGAGCAACTTCCCGTGAGTTTGCTTATGACATCCCTTATTTCGCATTTTTCAACAACATAGTCAATTCTATTTTTTAGTTCTTTTCCTTTAAGTCCCTTTACCCTTCCTCTAAAATCAAGGTATTCTTTCACTTTTAAGTCTTCATAAAGGGGATTGTTTTCAGATAGATAACCGATATATTTTCTTGCTATCAAGGGCTTTTCAATAATTGAATTTCTTTCAATGTAGGCATCGCCATCGTTTGGATAGAGAAAGCCCGTAAGAAGACGCATAGTTGTTGTCTTTCCAGCGCCATTAGGACCCAAAAATCCAACGATTTCGCCTTTATCAATTTTAAAGGAGATGTTCTCAACACCCTTTTTTGTTCCATACATTTTAGTAAGAGAGATAGCCTCAATCATCTATTTTTTCTCCCGATTGACAAGTAAAAGATCAACCTCTTCAGAAACCGAAAATTTCCCCATTTTTATCGCGTTTTCTTTGAGTTTAAGCAAATCTTCTCTAACAATCTCTTCTTTTAATGCCCTTAGAGAACTTTGATATAAAAGAAGGTCTCCCTCTTCAATTGCAGTACTTTTGATTTTCTCAAGGTATTCTTTGTCATCACATTTTTCGAAATATTCAAGAGCATCATAGATCAACCCTTTATTGAAATAACTTATCCCGATTTGCAAAAGTTCATCTTTTGGAGTTTGTTCACCAAAGAGAACCTCGTGCCTTTCAAAAACAGAAAGTGGAACTTCCTTCAAAGCCATAATTGCCTCCAAATTGTTATAATTTACCACATTTTGAGTCAAACAAAAAATTTTGGTTAGCCCCAAAATCCTATGTTGAATTGTATTTATATTTGATGCAGGTCCATTCTACGCATTACAAGAATTTTAGATTGCGAACGAGCGGCACGATGTCAGGAAATGAGTATTGTGTCCCCAGAATTCCGTTGTTTCCTCTCCTCCCATTTCAGGGGGAGGAGGAAGTTGTCATTCTGAAGGTTGCTTCGGGCGATATGCTAATGAAGAATCTTCAAAATACCGTATTTTTCTTTATTGTGCCTTCCTGCAATGTTGTAAGAGGGAGATTCTTCAGGGGAGGATGCTCCCCGAAGTATAATTCAGAATGACATTCCCTCCCAGAAACCCCTCCCAGCCTCCCCTGAAATGGGAGGAGAGTTGTGGAAACCCCTTCTTTTTCCTCCCCTGAAATGGGAGGAGATTAAATAGCGCAGGCTGAAGCCTGCGGCTACCACTGCCTTTACGCACTAATTCATAAGGAAATTGGAAGATTCCTCAAGGGATTATGCTTGGAAGTGGCAATCGGAATGACAACTCCAGCCGATTTATCGTAAATTTGAAATATGGAAACCATGGTTCTTTTTCTCCTGAAAGGAGGGGAAATAGATTCTCTTTATGAGAAGCAAGGCTATATTTTTCAATTTATCACCCAGTTTATTGAAAATTAAGCATTTTTGATATGGATTGAAGAGGCTTCAGGATACCTGAGAGGAATCTCACTATGCGCGGGAAGGATCCCAGTGTGCG
>DHFQ01000007.1 GCA_002402325.1 Candidatus Aminicenantes bacterium UBA4820 | reverse complement strand
GGCTTCAGCCTGCGTTCCCTTTATTTCTTTTGTTTTGTTTTCAAATTATGAAAATGATCCCCCTGCAAACGCAACATAAATGTTGCGGCTACCGCGTGAAATCAAATTGGTTGATGTCCCGTAGCCTGCGTTGTTTTTAGAAATTCAAGATTCAAGACCTGCCGCCTGTCGTAAAGAACCTTATCAAGAATTAAGTATTGTGTCCCCAGAATTCCGGGTTTACTTGTAATTGGTTAGCACTCTTTTAACCAATTCTCAATTGGTAGGTCCTTTTGTAGTTCCTTAATTTTGACAAAGTGTTTATCAGCAGAGACAAGGATGGCATTATTGCAAAGAGCTACAGAGGCTATTAAAATATCTGCATCTTCAATAGGGTTTCCTTGACATTTCAAATCTGCGTAGATTTTTGAAGCAATATCAAAAATATTCTGACTATCCAGTAGAGCTAAACCAAAATCTCCACAAAATTTATTAAATTTTTTTAATTGGGTTGTAGCCTTACTTGCCATAAAGCCCCGTTTTATTTCATAATAGGATATTCCATTTATAATTACTTCATCACCTTCTATTATCTTTTTCTTTGCCATATCCATCACTTTTTCGTTGTTTTTTAGAATTTCTGTAATGATATTTGTATCAAGCATATACTTCATTTAAAAAGAGGTCTCCTCTTCACCGCTTTATCAAAAATCTCCATTTGTGCAGGATCTAATGTTTTCAAGATTCCTGACATTGCTTCTAATTCTAAAACTCGTTTTATCCTTTTTAAGAGTTCGCTATCATCAATTTGAGTAAACTCAAGAGAAGTACCATTTATTATCTTCTTGATAGTTTTTAACGATTGATTTTTATCTATTTCCTTAAAAAGGTCCTCCTCATTTTTTATTTTTTCTACAATCCTTAAAATCCTTTCTGATACATCTGTATTCCTTTCACTTTTGTAAGATTCTTCTTTAAACATCATGTTTCTAAAATCATTGGGCTGGTAAATTGCAGAAGAATACTCCATTTTGATTATATCGGAGAATGAGCAAGAATAGGGTGATCTTTTCCAGAGAGCTGCAAGTTCTTCAGAAGGTATGGATGCCCTTTCTGAATCTATTAGAGAGTGCATAAACAAAAGAGGCTCTATTTCTAAATTTTTTGAAGTTATCTCTAACTCTTGAAACATTATTCTAACCTCCCTAATAGTTCTCCTTCAATCATTTTAAAGAACCAATCATCAGTTAATATATGGGCCTTACTGACCCATGAAATGATTTTCTCTCTATTAAAAGAAATATCATCATCGTTCGATTGAACTATAGTTTCCCACATTAGAGCATCTTTATCCTTTCTTTTTCCCCTCAAAAACCGTAAGAGAATCGCCCCTTTAGGTTCAGTCGATGAAAAACTAAAACTCAAATCAAAATTATGAGGTAGTCTATTGACTCCAGTGTTGCTAAAAAGTCTTTTATCAATTTGTACATATACCTTTAATTTTTCTTTTAAGAACCGGAATATATCTTCATTTTGGTAGTCAAAATCAACAGCGTCAATATATCTAAGAATTAATTGGGTGATCTTTAGATTATTTTGTGAATCTGGATAAACTTCCTGAAGTATATCCACAAGATGGCGTATTCTCCTTTCAAAATCTTCCCATGTATATCCTTCCGTATCATTTAAGGTAATAATTCCCGGTCCAATTTGGATAAGAGGCCAATTATCTTCATCTTTTCTAAATCGGTGCTGAACGATATATCCTGCAATTTCATCTGGCATACTTGCAGTTGGAAGTTGCTCATAACAGGGATATTCTTCCTTTACTTTATCGTAAATTCTACCAATCAGTAATTTATAGTTTGGATCGACTTTCAATCCTGTACGTAGTTCCTTTAGCAGTTTCCACCTTATCTCAAAGATTGCCTCTACAAGAGGCTTATTTTTCAATATTTTTCTTTTCATTCCCGTGCCTCCCTTTTCCATCAAAAATCATCATCCCTTATGATGCTCCTCTCAAAGTGTTAACAATTAATGGACACAACACTTTTTTCTTTCACTCTTCGTGAAAAAGTTAATTCAACCGCCAAAAAATATTCTATCACCTTGCAACCAATCTTGCAAAGGAAAGGGTTGGGCAATGTAAAATATCACCGAAAGGGGATGCTCAAGCAATTTAATTTATTACCGAAGTCTGGTGATGTTGAACGGAAAAATGAAAGAAAAAAGTTAACCTTTCTTTTAGAGAATAAAATGGAGTATTAGATCAATTGACGCTTTCTTTGAATATTACTCCCCGCCTGGCAAGTTCTTTCATTACAAAGAGGTAATTTTCATAGTTTCTACCGATGTATTCAAGAGGAATTATTCCCTTTTCCTTAAAATTGCCTTCAAGAAATAGCCTCGCACAGGATGTTGCGGTGTACCCTGTTGTTCGTGCCATTGATGAAACACCATTTTTTGTGTCCATTTTATCAAATAAATCGTAGGTGTATTTAACGGGCTTTTTATTAATCTCTCCTGAAGCAACTATTTTCATTACCGTTAAATCCTCCTCTTCTTCGCCAAAACTCCAGAGGGGGAAAAGAAGTTTTGCGGTCATTTCAAGAGGCGATACAAGGGCTTCTCCAATTCTTATTTTTTCTTTTGAAAAGAAATTTGTCTCTTTAAGAAGTTTCATCTTTTCAATATGTCCTATGTATCTCAATGTTTTTTCTGCCATATTCTTTGCTTTTACTGTTTTTAAAAGTGTTCTTAAGCCATCCGTGTTGAATGCTTCAAGAGTCCCGATGCCTTTGAAATTCAAATATTCAGATTCGGATAAGGCTTCCATTTCAATTATGTTTCCATCTTTAACGATTCTTGCCTTCCTTGTGTATTCCTCTATAACATCAATTGGTGAAAATGGTGCTTTATATTCGTAAGGGTAATATCTTTCAAGAGGAAGTCCTCCAACATAACAGATAAAGTTATCAAATGTATCAAATATAGAATCCATCCTTCCAGCAATTAAATTACTACAACCGGGTGCAACGCCTGCATCTACTATTGCCGTAACTTCTTCCTTCTTTGCAAGGTCATCAAGTTCAAAAGGGTCTTCTGGAAAAAATGAAATGTCAACAACATTTTTCTTAAATGAAATAATTGTTTTTAAAGTTTCAAAACCCATAAAACCTGGAACCGCGCCTATAACAAGGTCAGCCTCCTTAACAGATTCTTCAATTTCTCTCGTTCTGGTAAAGTCGCACTTTTTGGTTTTTATGCCAGATTCGTTAAGAGCAGAAAGATTCTTTTCAGAAATATCGAGAGCAACAACATCAAACTCTTTTTCCTGATGTAAATCTTTTGCAATTGCACTTCCTACCCTTCCGCAACCCAAAACAACAATATATTTCATTTTTTTCCCCTTTCAGAAGTTCTTGTAAAGTCTAAGAAAACATTTTACCTCTTTTTCCCTTTTTAGTGTGATAAGTTGCATCAATTCGCCACAAAAAAAGATCATATTTTTATCTTCACATTCTGAAAGAAACTCCTTCAACAAATTTTCAGCAACCCTCATATCCTGACAAAAGCCAAGTGAATCCTGGATTTTGAGAAGAGATTCTTTTTTCTTTTTTTGTCTTTTACTTTTTGATTCTTCAACAATTTCATAAATGTATCTATATCTTTTGAATAAAATTCTGATTCTATGAAGGGTAAAAGGGGAATTTGTTCTTTTAAATTTTTGAACTCTCTCTTTTATCACTTTCTTTAAAACTGCAAGAGACGCTTTGAGATTTTCAGCAAAATTCATTTTTGCAAATTGGTTTAAATTTTTTCTTTCCCTTACAAAATTCTCAACCCTTTTTATAAAGTATTCAAACTTTTTTGAAGCGATTGCGCGACAGGTAACTTCAAATTGATAGGATCTTTTTTTATTAAAATAATCAAGAAATAATTTTCTATCTTCAACTTTAATCTCATCAAGGAAATTGGTTAGGTGATCTATGAAAACATCAAGGTCTCTTACGCTCCCAAGGTCAACACAGAAGGAAAATGCTGAAAGGGAAAGGCTTTGAGACCTCTTCAAGCCGAAAACATTCCCAAAAACTTTCAAATAGGTTCTCATTTTTCTCAAAGAGACTCTCAATTGATGAAGGTATTCAGGATCAAGTTCAAGAAAATGTCTGTATCCCCTTATTTTTACCAATTCTTTTAAAATCACCCTCCTCAAACCTTCAAAGGAGTTGCAATCTCTAATAAAATTGAGATGCAAAGATTCTTCATTTAGAATAAATGGAATTTCAAGTTCAAGAAAAGTTTGTGCCGCTTTTTCTTTTAGTAAGTCAAATAGACCAAAAAAAGTTTCATCCTCTACTTCAACGACAGGTTCAAAGTTCTTCTTTTTCTTTGACAATGGATTTTCTATTGTCAAATTTTGATACAAAACTCCTTTAGAATTCTCTCCATTTTCAAGTATAATTGTGCATTCACTTCTTCTTCCTTTAATTGAAAGGTAAGGATAGAGATGCCCTGCTTCTTCCACAGATTCCTTTGTTTTATCAATAAATTTAGAAAATTTATCACCCTCTTTTACCAAAACGCAGTTTTTCTTTAACTCCTCAAACTTCGGTGTGTCGTTAAAAGAAATTTTAAAAGAGGTTGAATCTTTGTTTTTATGTATCTTGAATTTTCTTTCTACCTCGCTTTTCAATTCAAAAGAGGAGAAGTCAACCATTTTTTATTCCTTTTAAGTATGAATCAATCACCTTTTTTGAACTGTTTTTCTTTTTTAATGCTTCAACAAGGAAAGCGATGTCGTAATTGAACCTTACTATCTCTCCTCTTTTGTCTTTCTCATTCAATTCAAAAACTGCAAAAGAGCCTCTCGGGTCGCCGTCAATCGGTTTTCCAACACTTCCTGAATTAACTATGAGAACCCCATTAATTTCCTTTACAAAGGGAATGTGTGAATGGCCACAGCAAAGGACTTCAGGCTTTTTAAGACCATCCAATTTGGCTAAAAGAGATTCCCTTGTTATGCTTGGGTAGATGTAATCGGTAACATTTAAAGGAGAACCGTGGCAGATAAAAATTTTATCATCAACCCATAATGTATCGGGGGCAATAGATAAAAATTTTACAAGTTCAAACTCTTTTTTTGTTAACTTATTTGCAGATAATTTTGTAGATAAAAACTTTTTATCGGAATTTCCCTTGATGATTATTGCGTCGATTTCCCTCAGGATGGAGATGACTTCAAAAGGAAATGGACCTTTTCCACAAGTATCTCCTGCTATCAATATTTTTTTTACCTTAAATTTGCTTATTTCTTTAAGTGACGCCTTTAGAGCGGGGAGGTTTGCGTGAATATCGGATAAAAGGGCGTAAAGCATTTATTTCTCAAGAAGGATGGAGCAAATCTCATTGAGAAGATTTTCTACCCTTGCAAAATCCTTACCCCTCCCCTTTTGAGGTTTTAATTTTATCTTTTCAACCAATGAGTTTATTTTTTTTATTGATTCCATAATTTTTTTTGAATTTTGTCTGTGGGAATTGCTGAAAATTGTATCCCTGATGAAAGATAGTTCACCTTCTCTTTTTCTTTTGTAACTATCTACCATTTCCTCAAGAGAGAGTTCAATCTTCTTTAAAGAAAGTTCAAACTCTTTAAAATTTTCGTCATTATTTTCTTTCTTTTTCTTTAGACCCTTCGCCTTATTCATTATTTAAAATCCTCGCTATTCTCGCCTTTAAATCTCTGTCTACGCTTTTTGGTGTTCTTCCACCATTGACCACTTCAAAGTGAAACCTTTTCGCCATTTTCATAAACTCGAGCCTCATTTTCCTCTGATAGATAAGAAAACTTTTAAACCAATCCCTTGAAAATCCAAGGTCCATCCCTGATTCCCAATAGTCAAGCTGGCTATGAGATTCAAATGTCCTTTCGACAAGAATTGGCGTCGGCACCAGAAGATAAAGAACTATATCAGGAACAACAGCCATTTCATAAATTGATTCAATCCACTCTCTTTCCGCTCCTCTTATTATTGCCCTTGCCATCAAAGTATAGATATACCTATCTGAAAGCACAATAAAGCCAGCCTTTAGTCCCGGAATTATCACATTTTCAAGTTGATCATAAAAATCTGTTGCATAAAAAAGTGTGAGCGTCCTCGGGCTTAAAACATTTCCCTTTAGTGCTTCATCTAACTCTCCAGAAACAAGGGAACTTCTTTTAAGTCCCGTCTCTATTACACCATGCCCCTTCATTTCAAGGTACTTAGAAAGGAGAGAAATCTGAGTGCTTCTTCCTGAAGAATCTGGTCCTTCAACGACAATGAGTTTGCCATTAAGTTCTTCCTTATTTACATTTGGTAGGGGTTTTTTCATAAATTCTTTCATTTCATAACCCCGCTTTTTTTCTTGAAGGTCCCCAGTTCAATCTTCTTTTCTAACTCTTTCCTGGCAAACTCCTGTTGAATATGGATATCTTTTGTCGCATCAACAGTCGTAAAATGGTATAGTTTAGAAAGAGAAATGTACACTTTTAAAATCCTCTCCTGAAAAATTTTAAAACTTTCAACGGGATCAGAAGAAAGGTTTAAATCCATACCTGCTTCAAAAAATTTTATGTTGCTTCTTGAAGATAATATTCTTTCACACGCAATATTTGAAGGAAGTTTGTAAAAAAATGTAATATCGGGAACTCTTGCAAATCCATATAGACTTTTAAGCCACTCAAGGTTGCACCCTCTGACACTATCCCTTGCAAATGCAGTGAAAATATACCTATCGCAGATTACAATATAACCTGCTTTGAGCATAGGAAGAATTTGCCGCTCATACCTATCCGCAAAGTCAGTTGCATGGATCAAACTAAAAGTTGTGGGGGTTAAAGCAAGCCTCTTTTTCCCTTTTTTTGTCGCACCTTTGACGAGCAAAGATGAATTCCATTCGCTAAAAAACACCCTGTAGTTGAGCCCCAAAAGCCATTCATAGAGAAGGTGTGCTTGAGTTGATTTCCCCGAACCATCAAGCCCTTCAACCGCTATAAGAGATCCTTTTACTTCTTTATCCATATTGCTCTCAAATGACGATTTTATTACAAATATTAAATTGAAACAATAGCCACTGTCACTTTAATCTTGCCATCTTTTTTTCAAAATCGCAATAAATGCAATCAAAGAATTGATCTATTAAAATTAAATTACCACTTTAAAGTTATCCCTTTATTTTTGAGAAA
>DHFQ01000014.1 GCA_002402325.1 Candidatus Aminicenantes bacterium UBA4820 | reverse complement strand
AGCCCATCGCATCTAAGAAGGCGAGCAGGGTTATTGCCTTTTCTGGTTCGAAGCCATCGTGATAATAGAACTCTGTAGGCAACTTCTTGCTATGTATTAGAGTTTTATAATTTTTGGGCATGTCTATAAGTATTGATGATAATATGGTACTGTCAACTGTTAATGCTTCTTGCTTTACCTTACTCATCAATACACAAAATGGACTTTTCTCAATACCAATCGAATCAATCCCTATAATGCTTGCTTCCACATTTAGCGTTCCACTTCCACACATAGGGTCAAGAATAACATCTCCGGGTTGAATCTTCAGAATATTCAATATACCTTTTATCAGTTGTGGATGAAATTTCCCTCTGTATGGGAAAAGTCCATGTGTGGCATAACCCGTAGAAAAGTTACCTTCTTTGAAGTATGACTTAGTTATTTCTGATCTCCCTTCCCATACGAGTGGACTATTATTTGAGCAAATTATGTAATGGTAAGTAGGAATTCCATCAACACTTTTGAAAAATGCCCCTCTACGAATGATTTCATCTGAAGTCAAGAATTTATATTCATAAAAGGCAAATTCTAATTCAAATACCTCTGAGGCGTTAGGTAGCAGTTCAAATTCCTTCGGTAATATAAATGAAGTTATCTTAGGCAAATTCGATATTGAGTTAATCTCTTGAGTTGATGCGATTTGCATATTTAGACTAAAAGCGCCTTTTGTATTTATATTTGTCTCGGTCATGTGTATTTCTCCCTAAACCGCCATTTCAGTACGCTTTCCTGCGGTGCTTTCTTGCAATCCTTTGTTTTTCAAATATTCATAAAAATGGTCAAAAACTATTTTTGATCTTTTCCACTGCTTTTCACTTTCCTCTTCCGAATTATCTTCCTTAATGCATTGTAAATGTTCTGTTTTTATCTCTTCCATCTTATTCACCTCAAAAGTTATCATAAGCCAAGTAATATGTCGCCTAACTTGTTTGTATCCGCAGCTATTGCGTATATCCTCCCAAGTTGGTGGCATAGACGCAATGCGGATATTTCTGCTCTGGGCGATAACCCATCTTTTCCCTCTTTATTGATAAATATCGTCATCTTTCAACCTCTTTTTTCAGATTTAAAGTAAAATCTACTCAAGGATATTGTTTTTATTTGGGAAACTCAAATACTTTTTATCGGGATGCCATCTGTGGCTTTCGATGGCTTTAACTTTTGAGACAAGGAGTGGGTCATAGGGGAAGGAAACCGTTATCCTCACTCCTGAGTTTTTCCCAATTCTTATAACTCTATTAATTTGGCTCACATTAACCATATTTTATTGTAAATAACAATTTAAAGAAAGTCAATATAGTTGCCCCAAAATCCAACATTGATTTTGGATAGGGTGGTGAAAGAGGGTTTCAGACTTGATTTTTTGATGAAATTGTTAGACCTAAAATTAAAATACCGTTTTTACTTCATATTTGGCTAAATTATGCCACCTTTTTTGAATAAATGTGCGTTGAGTAATGTGAAATATCCCGAAAGGTGATGCTCAAGCAATTCAATTTATCACCGAAATTGGGAGTTAAAGAAAGGAAAAAGAAAGTGGTTTTAAAAGGAGAAGAAAAGGGTGTGGAAATGACGATTCATAGAAAAGTCTTCAACTTTCCCACACATTTTAAAAAAGGAAATTGTAAATAACGAACTTTTAAGATAAAGAAAAAATGAAACCAAAATCAAAAATTAAAAAGTCTAATTCGGTGTCATCTTTAATTGCTCAACAACCTGAATTTAGGTGCACTACCTAAATTGCTGACAACATAGGTTTAAAAGGAATTTTGCGGGGTTTTTTTATTGTGATAACTTTACTAAAATGATTGTCGTCCCATCTTTCCCTAATATTTTCTTCCATAAAAAAGGCAGAGTAATTGAATACTTCCCCAAAAAAGTTGAATCCACGATCTCCTTTCTCAAGCATTTCCTCAACGGTAATTTCTGGTTTATCACCTCCTCCAACTCCTAAAGTAAGTGTTCCTTTTTCCTCATCTTTTTCCCAAGGTTCCTTATCACTTTCACGAAATTGAATTCCAAGTTCATCAACAATTACGGGGTCAAGATGAAACCACCTTTCCCGATATTTCCTAATCCATTGATTATTCGTTGAATTTACCAATTGACTTAATGTATTAGCAAGTTCTGGTTCTTTTGATTTAACTTGTTCCATTTCAACGACCTTTTTCAAAGGAAGTTGACGAGCCACGCCATTTTTATTTTTAGGAAGACTCTGACCTGTAAAAAGAAGTATGGCGGAAGACAGATGATTCTCTGCTCCAATCAAATGAAGGCTGAATGCTGTAAACATCCACACCGCCATTAAAATTGCAGTTCCTTGTCTTGGTGGCTTTCTAAATTTTGAATAATAAATGTATTCGTGGTGTGCAAGATACAAGCTATATCTTGCGGCCTGGCAACAATGCGCTGCCCAAGTAAGGGAATTCAATGCACTGGGAATTAATGAGCCGGGGCCAAAAATTATTGCAAAAGTCTTGGGGTTATATCTTAATATTCTCTTTTGTATTGCCAAAGTATTTGCTAACTTTTCCTCTATTTGCTTCATTGCCTTTTTGGGTAAAGTGGATTCTTTCATCTATTTCTCCTCCACAATTTTTATTTCGTCTTCTGTAAGTCCGTAAAGATTGTAAACAAGGCGGTCAATTTCTGTGTCAGTTTTCTTGATTTCTTCTTCAATTTTAGCTCTTTCGTCAGTTTTTTTGTCGCCAATTTCGTTAAGGCGTTTGTTCAGGGAGAGCATTTTATCTACGAGCTTAATTATGGATTGTTGCTGAGATTCTGGAATTTGTTTTATAGGAACTTGTTTGCTAAACATTGGTTTGAATCGCAAATATCCCCCTCTAACATGAGCACCCGAAAATTGAGATTTAAAAAAATAATGAACTAAGTTTGAATTAATTATCGCTAAAATATATTTCAAATCAAAATCATTTACGCTTTCCTTGAGAATTGTGGAATAAAGCGTGTTCAAACAATATAATTTAGAATCATCATAAGTAGCAGTCATACGCAATGAAATATCTCTTATTAATAACTTAGGATTGTCAAAATATTTTTTATCGGGGAAATTGCCGTATTCTCCTTTTTGTCTGTTAATTATCTTTGGGTCGTATAATATCCATTTTCCATTCCAATGGGAATTGTATCTTGATATATCCCGTCCACCTATAACTTTCTTGCACGCCTCATTTTTCTTTTGATTAAACAAAACTTTTTCCCGTATATTTCCTGTATGGATTGCTTCTCTAATTTCACATATATCTCCCAAAGAAATTGAATCACTTTTTATTTTCTCAATCAACCTACTGTCCATTATGCTTAAATTAAAGGTGAAATTTTTATCGGTGTTAAAATTGGATTGAGCCGTGCTGATTGGTTTTATTTGGTAAAGTTCATTTTCATGTGAGATACGAATCACATTAATTTTATTATTTTTTATTTTGTCTTTTTTTGATGTCTTTTGTAAAATTAAAATGTATGGATATGTGGAAGCATCTTTAAATACATCTATGTTTGATACATCAACGATAAACAATATCCTACAATTATCTAATATAAATTTCCTCAGTTTTTTTCCATATTCAGCAGTGGCATATTTGTTTGAAGTAATAAAACCTAACAATCCACCTTCCTTAAGTAATTTTATGGATTTTTCAAAAAATAATTGATAAATATCATATTGACCTTCTGCAGTTTCAAAATAGGTGTTCATAAATTTCTTTTCATGCTTTTTCAGTTCCCTGTTTCTAACATAAGGCGGATTTCCCACCACAACATCAAACCCACCTTCAGCTATAACTTCTTTAAATTCTTCTTCCCATTTGAAAGCTTTGTCTCCTGCGATTGCTGGATCGTCAATTAAGGAGTTTCCGCATTTTATGTTTTCCTGTAATACAGGTAAACTTTGTCCTTTTTCTGCAATTTTCAACAGAAGATTAAGCTGTGCAATTTCTACTGCCTGCTTGTCCAAATCAACGCCGAAAATATTGTTTTTGAGAATTTTTACTTTTGTGGTAAAAGCTCCACCTGTTTTAAAGTCAATCTGTGCTTGTGAATAGGTTTTTTCGTGCTTTGCATAATGCTCATTAAGAACATCAAAAGCTTTTATTAAAAAAGATCCTGAACCACAGGCGGGGTCTAAAACGCTTATTTTTTCAGCATTTACTTTTTTGTCTTTAAGCAGTTCTCCCAATGTGTTTCTTACTATGTAATCAACAATATAAGTTGGGGTGTAATAAATTCCCTGCTCTTTTCTGTGTGCGTGGTTTTCTGTTAGTTTTGCTCTTTTCTCGCTTTTCTTCAAAATATGTCCTAAATATTGCTCATAAATATTTCCTAAAACATCTGCCTCAATGGCTGAAAAGTCATAAGAAATAGATTTGTCTTTTGTATAGTAAAGTCCCTCAATTATGTCGTGCAAAACCTCATTATCAATATCTAAACTATCGCATAAATGCTTTGCGAATATCTTGCTGTTATATTGCTTGTCAAAATAGGTAAAAACCTCTCTCAAACTTTTTATTAACTGACCCCTACCACTACTTTCCCATTCTCTAAAGCTGGAGATTAAGGTTTTTGCTTCAAGTTCCCTGTCTTCGCAGTTTCTAATAAATATTAATCTGTCCAAAATTCTCTGGATTGACTCATCTAACTCTTCTTCTGTTATATTTCTGCTTTGGTTCAGTTTTGTTATGTTTTTAGATAAGAGTTCCCTGAATCTCGTAAAGTCTGCTAAAAGTTGTTTATCAACAGAAATCTTTTTTGTTTTCTTTCCCCATTTTTCAGCTTTTTTATCAAGTAAATTCTGTTCAAAAGCTTCTTTTGATAATAAATATAGTTGCTCAAAATTTTCTAAATATTTATCCCATTTTATTTCAAAAAACATCGCATCTGAAATTTCCTTAGTTTTCAATTCGGCATTAAATATTTTAACGCTTTCAAAATCAGTAAGAACAGCCCAAGTGCACCCTTTATTCCATGCGTAATCTATTGCCTGTTTAATGAATTTAGGATCCTCCAAATCCTTTTTTAATGATTTCGCTTCCAAGAAAAATTTAGGAATTCCACTAATCCTAAACCCATAATCAACTCTTTTTCTGGAAATTTTCTCTTCAGCAGTAACTTCATTTGAATCTTCAGTATTCCAGCCCAAAGCACAAAACAAAGGAAGAATAAAATCCTTTTTAGTCATCTCCTCGTTGTATATGCTGACTCTTTTTTCTTCTATAACCTTGTTATACTTTTCAATAAGTTTTTTGATTCTTTCTTTAGTAATTTCTTTATTTTGGTTGTTATTAGGATTAATCATATTATTACCTCACTATTTCTTTCATTATCAATCTTTTTGTTTTTAAGTCCATAAGTAGCCCCCGCCCGTAAAAATGGAATTTACACTCTCTTTTCTTTCATCCCCAAAAACCTTTAAAATCTTCTCTAAAGTTTCATCAGTCTTTGGGAAGCTCCCGTATTTCTTATCCGGATGCCATCTGTGGCTTTCGATGTCCTTAACTTTTGAGACAAGGAGTTGGTCATGGGGGAAGGAAACCGTTATTCTCACTCCTAAGTTTTTCCCAATTCTTATATCTTTATTAACTTGGTTGACATTAACCATATTTTATTGTAATTAACAATTTAAAGAAAATCAATATCTTGGCTTGCCCCTAAATCCGACATTGATTTTGGATAGGGTGGTGAAAGAGGGTTTCAGGCTTTATTTTTTGATGAAATTGTTAGACCTAAAATTAAATTACAGTGTTTACTTCATATTCGGCTAAATTATGCCTCCTTTCTTGAATAAATGTGATTTTGAAAGACATCTCTCCTTATGTCCTGGTGGAGATTCTTCAAGGGCAAAACCAATGAAGAAATGTTCAGAATGACAATTTTAAATTTGAAATGTTCAACAAGGAAGATTCCTCAAGGGA